>JACQGG010000125.1 GCA_016199665.1 Acidobacteriota bacterium
CCGCTGCCGCCGTAGGTGGGATAACAGGTAATGCCAATCTTCATAGCGAGATCTCCGTCGCCTCCCGGTTCCAGAGGCGGGTCAGTAGCAACACGGCAGCGATCAGCACAATCAGAACCACGCCGTAGGCGGCGGAAGTTCCAAAGTTGAACTGGCGCAATTGCGCCAGAATCTCCACCGAAATAGGCCGGTTATCCAGCGTATACAGCACGATGGAAGCCACAAACTCTCCCAGGGCCATCACAAACGCCATCAGACATCCGGCCACGATGCCGGGAAGCACCATGGGAACCAGCACGCGTCGCATGGTATAGAAAAAACCAGCTCCCAGAGAGTATGCGGCCTCTTCAACGCTGGGGTCCATCTGCGCGAAGCTGGACTGAACGGCCCGCACCAGCAGCGGGACGTTTCTGACAAAGTAGGCGAGCGGCAGAATCCAAAAGGTGCCGACCAGAACGACCTGCCCCCTCCAGGGCGCCTGCACCGAAAACGTAGAAGCGAGGGCGATCGCCAGCACCGTGCCCGGCAGCGCCCAAGGCAGCAGAATGACCGCCTCCAGCAGGCCCCGGCCGTAAAACCGCCTCCGGCTCGAAAGCAGGTAGGCGGCCAGAAACCCCCAGACCAGATTGGCCGCTGTCGCCACGCAAGCCATCCAGAGACTGTTGCGAATCGGATCGAAAAACTGAGGCTCGGCAAACAGCCGCCTGTAATTGCCCGTCGTATAGCGGGGGGGAAGCAATTGCGTGGTCCAGCTTCCCTCCTGGGCAAAACTCACCAGCAGAATCATCAGGTGCGGCAACAGCAGAAACGTTACCACCCCCACAGCTACTACGCCCAAGACCCGCTCCAGGTTCCTGTTTTTGATGCGGCGCGCCCCTATTCCGGCGCCTTTGGAGAGGCTGGCATAGCTGCGCCCGGATTCCCAGCGCCGCAGCAGCGCCAGCACCGCCAACGACACCGCCACCAGAACCACCGCCTGGGTGTAGGCAAGACCCAGGTCCCCGTTCACCTTGGAATTAAAAATCTGCACGGTGAGCACGCGTGTGCCCCCGCCGAACAGGTAAGGAGCGCTGAAACTCGCCATGGAAGTGAGAAAAGTAATCAGGGACGCTCCAACCAGAGCGGGAGTCAGCAGCGGCAAGGTCACCGACTGGAACACCCTGGCTTCCGAAGCACCCAGGCTGCGGGCAGCTTCCAACTGGGATTCATCCAGCCGCTCCAGTCCGGCTTTGACGAACAGGAAGAAGTAAACGTAAAGCGTGTAGGCGTGAACCGCCAGAATCGCAGAGAACCCGCTGAATCGAAGGGGAGGCTGTGAAAGGCCCAACAGGAACTGCAGGGAACGGGTCACGATGCCGCTCTCCCCGTAGAGGAACATGATGGCGATGGCTCCCACCAGCGGCGGCAGGAGGATCGGTAAAGCTGCCAGCGCCTCGAATACTTTCTTGCCCGGAAACTCCAGGCGGTGGAACAGGAAGGCCAGTGGAGTGCCAATCACGGCCGACAGCAGGACGCTCCAGACCGAAATCCAAAAGCTGTTGAGGGTGGCCTGAATATTGGCGCGTTCCGAAAAAAACTCCCGGTAATGAGCGAGTCCCCAACCCCCGGCGGTTCGCAGACTCTCCAAGACGACAAAAAGCTGTGGAAAAAGAATCAGCCAGAGCGCCACCGCCAGGATGGCAAAGAAAATAAGGGATCGCGCGCGGTTACTCATGACTGAATAAATGGATCGCGGCGGGGGGGACATGAACAGCGACACGGCTTCCCGCGCTCCAGCTCGCGGCTCCAGAGCCGGTCTCAGGGGCGGGAAGGCGCATTTCAACGATCGCATCACCCACCCGCCCGCTCACCGACAAACCCTGAACGGTTCGCTGGACCTCCACGACCTCCAGTTGCACAGAGTTTTCAGCTCCCGGGCCCGGCTGCACCCACTCGGGCCGAAACACCGCCGCCATTCGTCCGGAAATCGGGGCGGGCTGCCGGCTGCGCCAAATCTTTCCATCCACCAGAAATTCGGCGACGCCCTGGCGCGTTTCCACTGGCAGCACATTGGATCGGCCGACAAACCGCGACACAAACAAATTGGCGGGGTAATCATAGATCTCCGCGGGCAGGCCCACCTGCTGCAGCAGGCCCGCGTTGAGAACGGCAACCCGATCCGCCACGGCAAACGCCTCTTCTTGATCGTGCGTGACCAGAATGGCGCCGATCTTGAGCTTCCGGATCAACTGCCGCAACTGGACCCGTGTGGCTTCGCGCAGCGACGCGTCGAGATTGCTCAGGGGCTCGTCCAGCAGCAGAAGCCGCGGCTCGATCACGATCGCCCGAGCCACAGCCACTCGCTGCTGCTCGCCGCCGCTGAGTTGCTGAATCCGGCGTTCTGACTTTGGAGCAAGCTGTACCAGCTCCAGCGCCCGGGTCACGCGCTCCCTCATTTCACTCTTGTTCAGGCCGCGGGCTCGCAACCCAAACGCCACATTTTCAAGAACGTTCATATGGGGAAACAGAGCGTAGGACTGGAATACCATGCCAAATCGTCGCTGCTGCGGAGACTGGCCGCCGATATCCTGGCCCATGAAGCTGATGTTTCCCTGGTTGGGAGTCTCAAAGCCGGCAATCATTCTGAGGATCGTGGTTTTACCGCATCCACTGGGGCCGAGAAGGCAGAGGATTTCTCCGTCGTCCATCGTCAGCGACAAGGAATGAACGGCAGGCACGGCGCCGTAGCTTTTCGACACGCGGTCCAGGCGTAAGAGTGCGGTCATGGATAAGTCACCCGTCAGCAGATGATCGGCCGAAAACTGACCACTGGCAGCTGCGGACAACTGACCACTGACAGCTGACCACTGACAGCTGACAGCTGACAACTGCTGACAACAGACAGACTGACCGAATCCGTAGAGGCTTGAGAGGCTCCGGAACACGCGACTTCCCAGGAAAGGTTGTCAGTTGTCAGCCGTCAGCCGTGCAGTTGTCAGTCGTCAGTCTGTCAGTTGTCAGTTGCCCGCTTGCCTCCGCGGCAGTCCAATCCTGGCCATCTCAGCGGCTGCTGCTCTTGATTTCGTTTTCCCACCGCTTCATCCACCCGGCTGTCTGCTGTTCCAGGATTTTCCAGTCCAGGTCCATCGGCTGTACCTGGTCGCGCGCGCGCCAGATGCGCTCCGGCAATTGGGACGCAGGAATGTCCTTGCGGGCGGGAATCCGGTAGAACTTTCTGGCGGCCAGTGCCAGGCTCTCCTGAGAAGTGACGAACTCATAATACCGACGCGCCCATTCCCCGGCCTTGCCCCCGCGAACCAGGGCGATCCCTTCGGTCAAATAGGGGGTCCCGCTGGCGGGGAACACGTAATCGAACGGATAGTGGTAAAACTCGCGTTGCAACTCCATATCGGGCATATTCCAGAGAGTGATGTCGGCCTCGCCCCGCGCCATTTTTTGAAACAGGAGGGTCGAGTTGGCCGTGTATTCCTTGGTATGGGCGTCGAGGCGACGGAGCCAGTCAAAGCCTTTCTCCGGCTCCCCCTGCTGCTGGAAGCGGAAAAGCATAGCGGCAAAAATGGTGCGTATCGTGCCCGATGCGACCGGGTCACGCATAATGATGCGTCCCTTCCAGCGTGGCTGCAACAAGTCGTCCCAGTCTTTGGGAACAGCATCCCCCTGGACGGCATTGGAATTGAATGCGATGACCTCCGGCGTAAAGTAGGTTCCATACCAGCTATCGTTCTCGCCGCGCGCCACCGGCGGAACACTTTCTGCCCAGGTCGGCCGGTAGCTTTCCAGCAGACCCGCCGCCGCTGCCTCGGCGAACATGGTATTGGGCGCCCCAAACCAGACATCCGCCTGCGGATTCGCCTTCTCCGAGCGCAGGCGATCCAGAACATCCTGAGAGCCCATGTCCAGCCATTGCACATCGGTTCCGAGATATTTCTGCTCGAAAAGTTTTTCATACTCTCCCAGCAGTTCCTTGCCATGAGGCGAGTAAATTACGACACGACCGGTCTCCGGCTTCCTCGCGCACGAAATGCAATGAAGGAAAACCAGCAGGATCAGGCATGAAACGAGGCGAGTGCGGAGTGCGAAGCGCCGAAAGCGAAAGGCGGAAGACGGAAGGCGGAAGGCAGAAGGCGGAAGGCGGAAGGCGAAAGGTGGAGTGCGGGGTGCGGAATGCGGAGTGCGATAGGCGGAAGGCGGAGTGACGAGTGAGGGATGGCGGAGTGACGAGTGAGGGATGGCGGAGTGAGGAGTGACGATCGCCGAGTGCGGAATGCCAAATCTGAATCGCTGTCTTTCGTCTTCTTCCAAGAAACTCCCGTCGCAACCTACTGAGAAATCACGATTTGGTAACCAGCCGTTTCTTCCTGGAAAGAACCGCGCCACACTGTGGGTTACCGCTGCCTTCTGCCTTCCGCCTTCTGCCTTCGATGCTCCGTACTCGGCCTTCCGCACTCCGCACTCCGCATCGCTCATTCCTCAGTTGATTCCCTCACTCCAGAAAATTGTCCACCGGTTCATTGAGCGCCTGGGCCTGTGTCTGAGCGATCTTGAAGATCTTATCCGATTGACTGCTGCGCGCATACCAGTCCGTCCCCTTTTTGAAAATCTCGACCTTGAAGGAAGAGGATGCGCCCCCCGCCACGTTGCAGACAACCTGCGGGGCGCCCGACAGACTCACAGAGCCGCGCTTGAGAACTTTCTCGGCTTTCAGATCCTCCAGAGTCAGAAAGAACCGGTACTCGATAAAACTTTTCCGGTCTTTGCCCGGGGGTTCCACAACTCTCCACTGGTTCCCCTTCTTTTCCGCCGCCCATTTCCCTTTCTCGGCCTGAACTTCGATTCGCGTGACCTTGTCGCGGTCGATTCGGACCACCTCGCGCGACTGAAACTGATCCGCCGGCTGGCTTGCCTTCTCGGAAATATCCTTGGCAACTGTAAATACGATCGCGCGACCCGGGACATAAGCGTAGTGGTTTTCCTCCACTTTGGCGCCGAGGTTGAGCTCCGTCTTCTTGTCTCGACCAGACAGCACCAGACGCGTCACCGGAGGATCCAGACCATACTGTTTGAGACCCTCCAGCGACTCCTGGGTGAAACTCTGGATGCGGCCGTTTCGAATTGCGCCCACCAGCCCGTCGACCGCCTCCCGATCGGCGCGCTCTCTGAACGGCTGCTGCAGATACCATCCGTCCCCCTGCTTTTTCAAGAGAACGGTATCGCTTTTTCGCTTGATCTCGATCTGATTCACCCCCTCGGCATCAAATTCCAGAAGGGTCTTGTCACGAAAATCGGCGACCGGCTGGGTCGCCTTCGTGTAAGGGAAATCAGAAACCAGGTACACATTGGGATCGTTTTCGCGGGAGGCGTAAACACTGGCGCCGGAGAAATCCTTGTCCCCAAAACGGACCGAGTGGCTCTTGGTCACTTCCTCCAGGCTGACCGTCACGGCCGGATCCTTGAGGCCGTACTTGCCCGGGTCAGGCTTGTCAATGGTGAGCGTCGAAGACGCCTCGGCCAGCGCCTGAAGCAGGCTGTCTACCGCGCTGGTGTCCGCAGAAGCCTGAATGGGCCGCGTAATCCGCCATTGAGCACCGCTTTTCTCCAGCGCCAGGGGCGGTTCGTTGCGCCGAGCCAGCGTAACGCGCGTCGTTTGGTCCGCTTTCAGTTGAATCAGCTTGCTGCGCTCGGTCTCCTGCTTGTCGCGCTCCTCTTTGCCGCGTATTTCATAAAAGTACACAAAGGCGAGGAGTGCGGCGAAAGCTCCGACCAAAATTAACAGTCTCTTGCCACCTAGCATTGGCCACTCCTCGGATTGCGGATTGCGGATTGCAGATTGCGGATTGCAGCCTGCCAGTCCATGAGCCGGATCAGAGGAAACAACGGGTTCATTCCGCAATCCGAAATCTGCAATCCGCAATCGACCTTAGCCGCGCCGTTTCCACCAGACAGCAACTCCCCACACCAGTGCAACGCCCGGCATTAGAATCACGGCCATGTAAAAGAGAAAGTTAGCCTCGGGCACGGTCATCGTGATGCGCCGGGCCTGAGGGCTGCGGGGACGGATCGCCATCAGGTCGATGTCCTCTGCCAACCAACTGGCTGCGTTGAGGAACAAATCTCCGTTTCGCTGGCCGCCAAAATACGCGTTGCTGGCAAAGTCCGAGTCTCCCACCACCACCACTCTGGCCTGCTTGGTGACGTCGGTTCGGCGAATTGCGACCATGGCGAGATTCAACGGGCCTTCCTTGTCCTTGCCGCGATCAAACTTGGCAGTTCCGCTCTTGAGCTCGGTTGTCTCCCCCCAGGAGTCCTGGTTCGTCTTCAGGATGACCTGCGCCGAAAAACCCTGCTCGCTGGCCGCGGGATTCGACAGCGAACGGGAAAATGGGAAAAACGCCATCGTGCCCTCAAATCCATCAGTGATGGCGTGCCCTTCATAGTGACTCACCAGGGGCACAGCCGGGCCCATCCCAAACAACTGCCCGATGCCGCTCACATCCAGCACCACGTCGTCGTCCAGTTCAATCCCTTTGGGCTTCAAAAATGAATCCAGCTCGGGCTTGGTTTCAGGGTCGATCAGAAGCAAGACTTTGCCTCCCTGATTCACATAGTTCTGCAGCGCATCCACTTCCGGAGCCAGCAACGCAAAGCGGGGACCCACAATCAGCACGGCAGAGGCATCGCCGGGGACGGTCTTCTGGGTGGCCAGCGTCAACACCTTGACTTCGTAGTTCTGACCCTCCAGTTTTTGGCGCGCCATGGCAAACCCGGTACCCTCGCTGGAGTTCATGTCGCGCTCGCCATGACCTGTCAGGTAATAGAAGATCTTGTTCTTTTCCCGGGTCACCTTGATGATGGCGTTGGTGATCGCTTCCTCCTCGGTACTTTCGATCCGCTCCTTCTTGGCGCCGGACGCGACCACTACATCGCCGAACTTTTGGACACCCAGCTCCCGCGCCTTCGCGGGATCGGTCTGGGGGTCGACCACTGCATAGTGAAGACGCTTGCTGGCCGCGCGATACCCCTCCATCAAATCGGCAAACGGACCGGAGTTAACCTTCTTAAAGAAGCCGGTAACGGTGACATCCTGTTTCAGATTTTGCGCAATCTTCCGGGACTGGTCCGACAGGCTGAACAATTGGTTTTCGGTCAGATCAAACCGCTTGCTGTGGCGAAACCCCAGAAAGTTCACCAGCGCCAAAATGCCGGCAAGGATAAGAATCACCCCGCCGGTGACGCTCCCATACTTGATCGCGCGCCGATGAAAGCTTTTTTGAATTTCCTCCCACTGCCAGAACAGCGAAAATACCAGCAGCGCCGCTCCTGCGTACACCATAACCTGCGCCGCAACAGACCAGTCGGAGCGAATCGCGTAGTAGAGATAGCCGCCCAGCAGCAGCAACAGTCCAGCACCCGGGAAATATCTTAGAACTCGTTTCATTCGCGCCACCGCATCGATTCAATGGAACTCGAGGTAAGAAACAGACCCAGTAGAATCAAACTGCCATAGAAAATCAGGCTCTTGGTGTCAATCACGCCTTTGGAAAAATCCTCGTAGTGCGTCAAGACCGACATGTACCTCAGGATCTCACTGACCAGCCCCGTTCCCTGCGCGGCAAAGTCGATCACCCACAGAATGATAAAAAGAGTAAACGTAATCACTGCGGCGATGATCTGATTTTCCGTCAGCGACGAGATAAAGATCCCCATCGATATCAAGACCGTCCCCAGCAGAAAGATTCCCAGATATCCGGAAAGCACCGGCTTCCAAATCAATCTGGGCTCGCTGTAGAGGTAGACAAACAAGCCGTGAATCAGCGTCGGAATCAGCATCAAGGCGAAGAAGGTTACCGAGGCTAGAAATTTTCCCAGAATGATTTGCCAATGGGTGACCGGCGACGTCATCAGCAGCTCCATGGTGCCGCGCCGCTTCTCCTCGGCAAACACCCCCATGGTCAGCATGGGCATTAGAAACAGGATCACTGTGCTCAACACCCCGAAGAAAGCGCGAAAGATGTCCTGGGTCAGGTCCCGCTCCGGAGGCGGCCCGCCAAACTGCTGCGCCTGGATCATTTCCTGAATGCTGAACTCAACAACCCGGACCACGATACTGTTGAAGAAAAAGCCGGCCAGAAGCAAGAAAATCGTCAGCACAACGTAGGCAATGGGAGATACAAAAAACATGTTCAGTTCTTTTTTCCACAGGGTCCCGATATTCCTCATGCTTCAACTCCGCTCTCCTCGGTCGTTAGCTTCAAGAAGATCTCTTCCAGACTGGGGCCGGCCGCCTTCAATTCCAGGAGATCGGCTCCACTGTGGATCACGGCGCGCGCAATGCCGGCCCGTTCGTCGAAACCGGCTTCAACTTCGATCCGCAGCCCCACGCCAGTTCCGGCGGTGGCTTCCGGCTGAATCGACTTCAGATGTCCCATCGACTGGAGCGCCTGTCGCACCCGGTCCTCTTCTCCCCGGAATTCCAGCCGCACCAGATTCCCGCCCGCCTGCGTGCTCTTGAGGTTGTCGGGCGTGTCAATCGCCACCACGCGGCCGTTATTGATGATCACCACGCGCTGGCAGGTCATGCTCACTTCGGGGAGGATATGGCTGGAAAGGATAATGGTGTGCTCTCCCGCCAGGCGCTTGATCAGCTCCCGCACCTCGATGATCTGCTTGGGATCCAGCCCCACGGTCGGCTCATCCAGGATCAACACGTCCGGATCATGGATCAGCGCCTGCGCCAGTCCGACGCGCTGTCGAAATCCCTTGGACAAATGCCGGATGAGGCGGTCTCCCACCTCTTCGAGCGCGCACTGGCGTTTGACCGTCTCCAGCCGCTCATTGAGGTATTCTGACTCGACCCCTTTGATGCGTCCTACAAAGGCCAGGAAAGCATCAACGGAGAATTCCTGATACAGCGGAGGATTTTCAGGCATGTAGCCGATGCGCCGCTTGACCTCAAGCGGCTCTTCAAAAACGTCGTAACCGCCCACCCGCGCCCTTCCCTCCGTTGCGGAAATGAAGCCGGAGAGGATGCGCATCGTCGTCGTCTTTCCTGCCCCGTTTGGGCCCAGGAACCCTACAATCTCGCCTTTCTTCACCTGGAAAGTGACGTCGCTGATGGCCGTCGTCCCGCCGTAGCGTTTGGTAAGGCGCTCCACCTGAATCAAAGGATGTCCCCCCTTTTGCAAGAGCTGAGAGGAATCGGGGGAAAACCGGGCCCCAGTCGCCCGGCAGGGGTGTTGGATAGCCCCTCGCCGGCGAACCGCTCCGATTCCCCTCGTCTCCCAATCCAGCCTAGACGGTAAATCTTCTATCAACAGGTATGGTGATTGTCAAATCGGGGGGAGATCCGGGAAGGTTCTGGGTTTGAATTCGAAGGCCAGCGCAACAATTCCACCCCGTGGCATACTGCGCGCGTGGCAGCATCAAAGCGCGGAGGTCCGGCCCGACGCCCCTTCAGGGCGCCCAGGGCGATTTGTTTTCTTAGGAGGAAAGCGCGTCCCGCTTCCGGTTCTTGTTCTCATACATGAGCTGATCCGCAATCTTAAGGGACTTCTCGAAATCCCTTCCCTCCTCGCACGTCGCGCAGCCGACGCTGAAGCTGAGCGCGCAGTCGAGGAAAGTCTCGCTCTCATTCCAATGCTTCAGTTTGCCTTCGATTCGCCGGACGACATGCGGGATTTCATCCTGATCTGTTTCCGGCAGAAGAATCAGAAACTCGTCTCCCCCATAGCGAACCAGCGTGTCTGAATTTCGGAGGCTGGTCTTTAGAATCCGGGCGCTCTCCTGCAGAACCCGGTCGCCGACCAGGTGGCCATAACGGTCGTTGATCTCCTTGAAGCCGTCGATATCGATCGAGATCACCGACAGGCTCTCGCCGGACCGCTGCGAGCGAGCCAGCTCCTTTTCCAACAACTGGTCGAAATAGTAGCGGTTGTAGGTTTCAGTCAGGTGATCGGTAATCACCAAGTGCTGGAGCGCGACCTCCAGCTTTTTCCGTTCGGTGATGTCGCGGGCGATGGCGCTGGCGCCCTGCACTTTTCCCGTTTCATCCCGAATTGGAGAAATCGATACGTTCAGGTAGACCAACTTCCCGTCAGGCCTCTTCCATTCGACCTCCAGGTCGCTCATGGCTTCTCCACACATCAGGCCTCGGCGCACCGGGTGCAACTGGAGACCCTGATCCTGAGGGAACAGCCGGTTGACAGATTGCCCCAACATTTCCTCGCGCCCCAGTTCAAAGATTCTTTCCGCCCCCCGGTTCCAGCCCACCACAATTCCAGCGGCGTCTGTGGCAATGATGCCGTCCAGAGCGTTGTCAAAGATACTCTGCAGATGATTCCGGGTTGAGAGCAGTTCCCGTTCCAGCTTCTTCCTCTCACGAATATCCCGGCCGATTCCCAGAACACCCGAGAGACGTCCTTCGACATAAAGCAACTGGCTGGTGATTTCCGCGGGAACCCGGTTGCCCGCCGCGTCAACTATTTCGATTTCGTACATCCTCCCCGGGGCCCCTTCCATCTTGCTTTGGAACTGGAACCGGACCAGATCGACAAACTCCGGCGCAATGAGGCCGGCCTCCCAAAAGCTCACGCCGATCAGGCTTTCCTGAGTGCGTCCGGTCATTCTTTCGAAGCTTTGATTGACTGAGGCGAAGCGTCCCTCGGTATCTACGGTCCATATGGCTTCGCTGGCATTCTCCACCAGGCTCCGGTAGCGGGCCTCAGACTGCAGAATCTGCTGCTGCAACCGCAACTGTTCGGTGAAATATTCCACAAAGACAATCACTCCCCGCAATTGCCCGTCGATGATCTGGGGTACCATGCGCAAAGCGAAAGCGGTTTCAACGGCGCTGCGCGGATTGCGGTAGCGGATGGGGAAATTAGCCAGCGCGACCGGTTTGCGGGTTTCCACCACCGCCTCAAACGCTTCCGCCCAAGTCCGGTATTTCTCGTGGGGGAGCGTGGGAGGGTGAGGCCATACGTCGGAGAAATGTTTCCCGATGATCTGCTCCCGCTTCAAGAGCGTGTTGACTTCAATGACGGAATTGACGTACTGCACCGTCCCGTCCAGCGCGAGATGGATCACCCCATCGGAAACGTTTTCTACGGCGGCCTCAAACAGGTCGCGAAAATACCTTGCCTCCCGCTCGGAACTTCTCCGTTCTGTGACGTCCTCAATGATCCCCTCATAGTAGATGACGTTGCCGCTGTCGTCATGGACCGCGCGGCTGGTCTCCTCAACCAGGATCACATCGCCGTTCTTCTTCCGTAACTTCAGTCCGTAGTGGAAAACGAACCCGTCCACCGCCAGCGCTCTGAGGTTCTGCTCGCGGTCTTTGGGATCCAGGTAGACATCCCGGGTGATGTCCTTGCGCAACAGTTCCTCAACCGAGTAGCCCAGCATATTGGCGAGCGCGCGATTGGCGAGAAGAACACGGCCCCCAGGGGTGCTGCGATAAATTCCTTCACTGAGATTCTCAACCATATCGCGATACTCGTCCGAAGAGAGCGCGATCTTCTCAGGAGAAGGGGCTTCGCATGCTGCCGGCAAATCGGGTCGTCGCGGTGGCATGAGGTGTTCCGCCTAAGAGCACAAACGCATTAACCGAAAAGGCATTAATCGATAGGGTACTCCCGAGTCCTGGGCGCGGCAAAGTTATTTCTGGCAGTGGCGACAGCACCGGGTGGCTTATTCGAGAATTCGCAGAGCAAAGCGTCCTCCACGCCGCCGGCGCTGCGGCCCCGCAGGCAAGCTAAGCGGCTATGCAAAATAATTCTTATTGACTTGTATGAATTCCTGCCACTTTTCCGGAACTTCATCTTCGGGAAAGATGGCCGTCACCGGGCAAACAGGTTCACACGCGCCGCAGTCGATGCACTCATCCGGCTGGATGTACAGCATGCGGTCCGTATCCGCTCCGTAAATACAGTCGACCGGGCATGCTTCGACGCATGCTTTATCCTTCACATCAATGCAAGGTTCACAGATCACAAACGTCATGAAAAGTCCTCCTGTCCGCGATTAAATACAACACTCCCTGACAATTCAAGCCCCGCAGTCCCAGCCGGGCCAGACCGCTGTATAAGTGGATTCCATCATAAAATCAAGATCTTTTTCCCTTCGAATTCCTTCAACAATCGTTTGCTTTCAGCCGTCCGCCTGCGAATGTGCACGGGTGGTTGACGTCGACGCTGCACCTTGACGTCGACGGTGACGTGACCCGTGTTACGCGTCACATCCACAGCGTCATCACGAACCTGAAAAGGGGTGCCGCGGCGGCAAGACGAAACTGCTCAGCTCCAATCCAGCCGCGCCGTCGCGGCAAACGCTACGGCAGGTAACTCCCGGATCTTCCTCGCCAGTTCCGGGGAGAGCGGCGAGTCAGTGCTCACCACCCCAATCGCCTCACCCCGCTCCTCGTGACGCCCCAGGGTGAAGTTTGCAATGTTGATTCCGTTGTTCCCAAGCAGCGTGCCCACCTGGCCTATGACCCCCGGCTGGTCCTGGTTCCTGATAAACAGAAGGAACTTGCCCAGAGGAGATTCCAGGCCGATCCCGTCCACCGATACCAGCCGCAAATTGCCGCGATGGAGCAAAGCGCCCTCGACCCACTCCATTCGGGCCTCGTTTCGCAACTGAATACTGATCAGATTCCTGAAGCCGCGCTCCCGGCTGCTGGAGGTTTCAGTCACTAGAATGCGGCGCTCCCTGGCCTCGTTGAAGGCGCTGATCATATTGACGCTCTCAATGCCCATCGCCCGGAACAGCCCCTTAAGAATGCAGCTGGAAACCGGCTTGTAGTTGAGCAAAGCCAACTCGCCGTAGTAGCGGATGCCGACCTCACCGACCCGGATCCTCGAGATCTGACCGAGAAGCGAGCCGAGCTTCTCCCCCAGTTCCAGATAAGGAGAGATTTGCTCGAATTCACGCGAACTGATCGACGCAAAGTTCACGGCGTTTCGGACCACCCCGTCGCGCAGATAATCAATCACCTGCTGGGCGATTTCAAACCCGACTTTCTCCTGGGCCTCCTGCGTGGAGCCGGCAATGTGGGGAGTCGCGATGACGTTCGGGTGTCGGATCAATCCGAAATTAGTCGACGGCTCCTGCTGAAAGACATCCAGCGCGGCAGCCGCCACTCTGCCGCTGGCCAAAGCGCGCATCAAGGCCTCCTCGTCCACCAGACCGCCCCGGGCGCAATTGATCAGGCGGATGCCCGGCTTCATCTTCTGGATCGTATCATCGTTGACCAGCCGCTCCGTTGCATCCCCAAGCGGCAGGTGCAGGCTCAGAAAATCAGCGCGCGCAAGAACTTCCTCCAATGAGAGCAGCTGCACTTCCAATTCCCGGGCGAACTTGTCGGAGATGTACGGGTCGTATGCCACCACGGTCATGCCAAAGGCACGAGCGCGTTTGCTCACTTCAGACCCGATTTTTCCCAATCCCAGCAGTCCCAGAACCTTTCCCAGCAGTTCTGTGCCTTCGAACTTCTTTTTTTCCCACTGCCCCTGCTTCATGGAGGTGTCCGCCAGCGGAATGCGCCGGGCCAGTCCAAGCAGAAGAGCCAGAGTGTGCTCCGCAGCGCTAATGCTGTTGCCTCCGGGAGTATTCATGACCAGGACGCCCTTGTGCGTCGCCGCGTCCAGATCAATGTTGTCCACGCCCGCGCCGGCCCTTCCCACCACCTTTAATTGGGCGGCCTTGTTCAGGAGTTCCGCGTCGACCTGAGTCTTGCTCCTGACCAGCAGCACATGGAAATCGCCGATGCGGCCGAGCAGCTCCGATCTGGATATATCGGGACGAAACTCCGGAGCGAACCCGGCGCCTTGCAGCAGATCCGCCACGCCGGGGGAAAGACTGTCGGAGATAAGAATTCTTGAGTGGGTCATTAATTACCTCAACTCATGGATGGCGCAAACGTACGGCCAGGGGGGCTGGCGGCTGACCGCTGACAGTTGTCAGTTGTCAGCCGTTCCCCGGTCCCCCGTCAGTCGCTGTGCCGTCTCCGCTGCCAGCACCCCCAGTGCCGCACTGACCCCTTTTCCCAGCTCAGTGCCAGGTCTCCGCTTGCGCAACACGCATTCCATCGCTCCCAGCAATCCGAGCAGATCGATCGCATCGTAGTAGCCGAGATGAGCCACGCGAAGGATCTTTCCCTTCATTTCCCCCTGCCCGCCCGCGATGGCGGCGCCGAAGGAATCTTCCAGATCGGAAACGATGGCCTCGGCATCCAGCGGCGCCGGAATTGCAATCGCAGTCAGCGCGTTGGCCGGCCGCGTGGCGAAAAGCGAAAACCCCCAGGCCTTGGCGGCTTCGCGAGTCATACGCGCGAGCAGAGCTGCATTGGCGATCAGGTCGTCAACTCCGTCAGTAAGGATAAAGCGGGTCGCCTGGTGCAGCGCCTGAACCAGGTTGACCGCCGGAGTGAACGCCGTCTGCCCTTTGATCTGGTTCTCGTACTCCCTTTTCCAGTCAAAATAGAAACGCGGAGTTTTTGATTGTCTTGACCGTTCCCATGCCTTGGGACTAATGGATACAAAGGCCAAACCCGGAGGGATCATCAAAGCTTTCTGCGATCCCCCAATCACTACATCCAGGCGCCACTCATCCGTATGGAGCGGGGCCGCGCCCAGCGTCGTGATGGCGTCGACAACGCTGATGACCCGCGGGTGGCGCGCCACCACCGCCCCGATCGCTTCCAGGTCCATGGCCGCGCCGGTGGAACTTTCCGTTCCCTGGATGAAAACCGCTTCAATTTCAGGATCCTTCTCAAGGTGCGCGTCCACCTCGGCCGCTTCAATCGACTCCCCATAGTTCTTTCGAATCACCGCTGCCCGCATGCCGTACTGCTTGCAAAGGTTCTCCCAGCGCTCTCCGAATTTGCCGACGGATCCAACCACCACCTTCGCACCCGGCGACACCAGATTAACCACCGCCGACTCCATGGCTCCGGTCCCCGAACTGCTGAACAAGAGCACGTCGTGGGTCGTCTTATACATCGTCTTGAGGTTGGCGACCGTCTCACGAAAAATTTCCTTAAACTCACGCTTGCGATGATGCAGAGCCGGACCGGCCATGACGATGCTGGCATCGGGATGAATGGGCGTCGGTCCCGGGGTAAAGACGCGCTTCTTGATCAATGATCCTCCGCAAAAACCAAAAGTCTAACCCAATGCGGATGAGGAAGCCAAATACAACTGCGTGTTGCGTGATCAGGCCGAAAACAATCGCCGCCGCCCCGCAGACTTTGTTGCGATTCCGGTGAAACAAGCTGTCTGACGCTCAATTTTGCGCGCCAGCCGGAGCTTTCTCAGTTCCACGCGGCGGGCTTCCTGCGCCGAAGCCTTTCCTGAGTGGTTTCGCCACTGGTCCAGCAGGCGGAGGGCCCGCCGGGGGTTGCCCTCCTTATGTTCTGCATACAAGGAGAGTTCCCAAAATGCCCGCAGGCGGCGGTAATCCGGCCGCCGGATCAGCGCCTCCCAGATCCGCCAAACCTCCGGGTCCTTCAGCTTCTTGTGGATGATGCCTTCAAGTTCCAGCCCGGCAGGATCGGAAGCCGCCTGGCAGTGGCGCAGCGCCAACGGGACCTCACCCCGGGACCAGTACAGGCGCGCGAGGCGAACGCGGTCAAGCGCTGCAGTACTCCGACGAGGTCCTGTCTCTGAGAGAAAGGCGGGAAGCCAGGGGGTTCCTCCGTCATGATTCCCTGGCGCGTAAGAGCCGTCGCCTGCCGAAGAGGGAGTACTCATCAGTTTTGCGATGCCCCCGAGCAGGCTGGCGCAGGTCAGCAGGTCCCATGCATTGTGGTCAAAGACCCCCTGCATCGTATCCAGCCTGCCATGCCGGATGAAATCAAAGTACACCTGCGGGATGCGACCGGAGGGGAGATGCTCCCGCCGCCGGAAGCCGAGAATCTCGCGCTCCAGCGTCGCAAGGGTGCAGTGCTCAAAGAGACCCCGCCACAAAATCCGGGCGATGTGCAGCAGGTCCACCTGCCGCCACTTGGGAATATCCAAGACTCTTCGCTGTAGCGTGAACCGCGTTTGCAGCAGCGGCAGGTCGTAGCTTTTTCCATTAAACGTCACCAGACACGGAAACTGCTCCAGGAGTCCGGCCACTTCCCGCATCATCACCAGTTCCGCGGAAAAGTCGGGAGCAAAATAATGCCGGGTCACGAAGCGATCCCGCTGCAGGAAAGCGCAGCCGATCAGGAAGGCGAACGTTCCGGTTCCGCCTGCCAGTCCGGTGGTCTCCGTGTCAAGAAAAAGAAACCCCTCAGGATGCACGGGCAGCCCGTCTGCCGCGCGCATCAGAAAACGAAGCGGCGCCTCCGGAACATCAAACAGCGATCCGACTTTCCAGTTTCCGTGGCGGTAATCCAGCGGCCAGCTCCCCTCGCGAAGCAGGCACCGGCTGGGACCGTCCGATACCCAGCGTTCCTCGAAGGGGCACAGAGCCGTTCGAGTGCGGAGTGCAGGTTGCGGA
>JACQGG010000139.1 GCA_016199665.1 Acidobacteriota bacterium
CGTCACCATCACGGTAGTGAGCAATGCCGAGGGACGGTACAGCTTTCCCCGGACAAAACTGGAGCCAGGCCGCTATTCTCTCCGCATCCGGGCGGTGGGATACGAGCTGGATGGCTCCGCGCCGGTGGAGGTGAAGGGGCAAGAAACAACCCAGCTTGATTTGAAGCTCCGCAAGGCGCGCGACCTCGCCTATCAGCTCTCAAACGGAGAGTGGGTCTTGAGCATGCCAGGAACCGCGGAACAGAAGAGGGTTTTCACCAACCAACTCGGCTGTGTAGGGTGCCACAGTCTGGAGCGAGTTGTCCGGTCTCGTTACAACGCGACTGAATTCAAGCAGGTTCTGATGCGAATGAGGAGCTACGCAGCGGGCAGCTCGGTGCTGCATCCTCAGAAGTTGCCGCCTGGCTGGGTGGCAGAGCCTTCCAAGGCGCTGCAAGAGCAAATGGCCAAGCAGGCCGAATATCTGAGCACCATCAATCTCAGTACATCATCCACATGGGAGTACCCGCTGAAGACGCTGCCGCGGCCCAGGGGGAAGGGAACGCGGGTGATCATCACTGAATATGATCTGCCGCGGCCCGAAACCATGCCGCACGATGTTATTGTCGATTCAGAAGGGAGAGTTTGGTACGGTGATTTCGGGTCTCAATTCCTGGGGAAACTCGACCCAAAGACGGGCAAGACTGTGGAGTACCCCATTCCGGATCTAAAACCCGGATACCCTCTCGGATCTCTCGACGTCCAGTTTGACCGGGACGGCAACATCTGGCTTGGCCTGAAGGAGCAGGAGGGGATTGGCAAATTCGATCGAAAGACGGAGAAATTCCAAACCTGGCGCTTTCCCAAGAATGTTAACGAGCGACTCAACATGGTCATGCCGCTGTTCCACCATCTGGATGGCAAGGTTTGGGTCGGCGGAAACACGGAATATCGCGCGGATATTCGATCCGGTCAGTGGGAGGAAATTGATTATGCTCGGGACATACCGAAGGACTCGCCAGCCGCGAATCTCTCGTTAAGCGCCTACGGCGTCGTTGCTGACTCGCAGAATAACTTTTATGGCCTGAACATGGGCGGCGGCTACATTGTGAAGGTAGATGCGAAGACCATGAAGGTGACTCCCTACAAGACTCCAACTCCCGACTCTGGTCCGCGGCGAGGCCACATGGATTTGCAGGATCGACTCTGGTTTGCTGAATATCATGGAAATGGGGTCGGAATGTTCGATACCAAAAGCCAGCGGTTTCAGGAATGGATCGTCCCCAGTCCGTGGACGAATCCCTATGATGCCATAGTGGACAAGAACGGGGAGGTGTGGACGGGCGGGATGATGAACGACCATGTGGCGCGGTTGAACGCAAAGACCGGTGAATTGACCGAGTATCTCCTCCCGCGGACCACCAACATTCGCCGAGTGGATGTCGACAACTCAACAACCCCGGTTACCTTCTGGGTGGGCGGCAACCTTGGAGCCTCGATCGTCAAGCTCGAACCGCTGGATTAGGCGCTTAGCCCTGGCCGCTTGTTCCTATGAAAGCGGATTTCGAGAAGAAAGCTCAACTGCCGACCGGCCGCCGTTGGAGTTGTCTGGCTCCAGCCCCACAGGTTGGGTGCGCCGGCGCGGGGCAGCATTGCACATCACCTCGAGGAACGAAAGCGGCTGTTCAAGGCTAAAACCTTATGGCTTTTTCCGGGGCACCGGCTGGGGTGAAAAGTAGTGCTGGTAATATCCGGGCTTCCACTCCGGCTCTGCGGGAAAGAACCCATTTCGATTCGGCATCTGGACCTTCGGCAAACTCTCGGCGTCGATAACGTCGCTTTCCTTGATGACGTCGTTCCGATACAGCAGAAAGGCCGTCAGCGCGTAAATTTCGTCCGCACTGAGTGATCGCGGTTTATCCGGGGGCATGGCGCGGTAGATCTGGTCCCACACCGTCGTCGCAAACGGCCAGTAAGTCCCAATGGACTTTACAGGGTTAATCGTGGTGAGCGTGCCTTTGCCTCCCACCAGAGGACGGTGATAGATCGTCATTTCCGCCCCGGTTGGTCCATGGCACACCGCGCACTTTTGCGCGTAGACTCTTGCGCCTTCTTTGGCAGTTCCACTCCCGGGTGGGAGGTCCTTTCCGTCAGGACCGACCAGATGTCCCCAGGCCTTGATGTCTTCTTCACTCGCCTTGCTGCCTAGATTATAGGTGGACCCCTGCCCCAGCGCCGCGACACAGGCCGCCAAGGCTACCACGAGCACAACAAGACTACGATTCCCATATAACATTGTGAACGCTCCCATCACGCGCCACCTTCCAGGGCTGAATGGCATTGAAGTGCTGGATCCGGTTTATTGTTGTTAGCCAATAGTCATGGTTGACGCCCCAGAGTTTCTCCAGCTCCGCCAGCGTCGGTTGAACCGCGCCCCATTCATCGGTGCAGCGGGACTGCAACACAACCTCTTCTCCATTCCAAGTCCAAGGGAAGCGAAACCGGGTATGCGCCATCCGATGTATCGGCTCCTGAACCTGCGCGTCCTTCCAGCTTCGACCACCATCGGCGGAGACTTCCACCCGCCGGATAGCGCCCCCGCCCGACCAAGCCAAGCCGCTAACCTCGTGGAATCCCCGGCCGGGCAGCCGTTGTTCGCCTGACGGAAACGTGATAACAGAATTTGGTTCCAGCTCAAACTGAAACCAGCGCGCTTTGCCGTCCGGCCTCACATTGGTGTACACGGTGCTTTCCCACTTGCTCATGTAGGGCCGGTCCACCACCTTGATTCGCCTCAGCCACTTCACGTTGCGGACTCCTTCAAAGCCGGGGGCCAGCAACCGCAACGGGTAACCCTGCTCGGGACGCACCGCCTCGCCATTTTGACCGTAGACCACCAGAGCGTCATCCATGCCCTTCCCCAGTGGAATGCTTATCATATGCCTTTTCGTCTCGCCCCCTTCCGCAACCAGCCAGCTTGCCCCTTTTTGCACGCCAGCTTCCTTGAGCAACAGGGACAGCAGCACCCCGGTCCATTCGCTGCAGCTTGTCTTGCCGTGCGTCTCCTGAACTGTCTTCGCACTCTTCCTTTGGTCAAGGCCCAGGTTGCTGCTTCCGGCGCACTGGAGAAAATGAACCCGGGATACGGAAGGGAGGCGCTTCAGCTCGTCCAGCGTGAAAATCAGCGGACGGTCCACCATGCCGTGAATCAGGAGACGATGCTGCCGCGGGTCGATGTCCGGAGGAGTGCCGTAGGCGTGGCTAACCACGAAATGGAGAGGGGCCGGAGTGATGATCCCAGTCAAATCTTGAAGCGGGGTGAATACCCCGCCCGCGTCCAGCCGCGCCGAATCCTCAAAACGGGAGCGC
>JACQGG010000128.1 GCA_016199665.1 Acidobacteriota bacterium
GGGCCGCAAATGGGGCCGCAAATGAACGCGAATGAACGCGAATCAACGTGACGGGGGGCGTTCATTCCCGTTTATTGGCGGCTGTTGGCGACCGGTCAAAATGGATAATTCAGGCCAGGGCTGTGCTAATATAGGCGCCTTTTCAGGAGAAAATATGTCGCGGATTTTGGACGGCGCCGCGGTCGGCCGCCAGATCAAGTCAGAAGTAGCGGCCCGGGTTGCGGATCTAAGACAGCGTGGGATTCAGCCGGGCCTGGCCGCCGTGCTTGTGGGGGAGCATCCGGCCAGCGCCGTCTACGTGAAGAACAAGGTTCAAGCGTGCGCCGAACTGGGCATTTATTCGCGAAGAGTGGATTTGCCGGCGACCATCACTACCCCGGAGCTTCTCGACCAGATCCGTCTTCTCAACGGCGACGAGGCGATCGATGGCATTCTCGTTCAGTTGCCGCTTCCGCAGCAAGTGGAATCCAGAGTAATTTTGAATGCAGTGGACCCACAGAAGGATGTCGACGGCTTCCACCCGGAGAACGTGGGAAGGCTCTGCGCCAATTCTCCCGGTCTCAGGCCTTGTACCCCCGTCGGGATCATGGAACTTTTGAAGAGGGAGCGGATTGAGGTGAGGGGGCGCGAAGCGGTGGTGGTTGGTCGAAGTGACATCGTGGGCAAGCCCCTGGCTCTGCTGTTGCTGCACCAGAGCGCTACGGTGACTATTTGTCATTCCCGAACAGTAGATTTGCCCGCAGTCTGCCGGCGGGCAGACCTGTTGTTTGCTGCGATGGGCAAGGCCGGTTTTGTGACCGCCGATTTCGTCAAGCCCGGGGCGGTGCTGGTGGATGTTGGGATCAACCGCGTGACCGATGCCGGCCAGGCCGAACAGTTTTTCGGAGGCACACCCCGCATGGAAGACTTTCGGGCCAAGGGCGCGATTCTCATCGGCGACGTTCATCCCCGGGCTCATTCGGTAGCGAGCGCCTATACGCCGGTTCCCGGCGGCGTCGGACCGCTGACGATTGCGATGTTGATGGCCAACACCTTGCAGGCGGCCGTGGCGCGGCGGGGACTGAATTGATGTCGGGACACCGCAAGGAGTTGCAGGTAACGTATGTGTAAATCTGGCGAGATAGCGGGACGGAGAGCCGCATTTTGGGGCGTTGCGCGCAGCGTCATTCGACATTCGCCATTCGACACCCGCCAGTTCATCGTCTTTAGCCTGATCCTTGTCGCAGCCTCACAATTGCCGGCAGCTCTCCTGCCTCGCCTGGAGATGGTGGCCGCGATCAAGTCCGGCAAAGGCCCCTATGGTTTACAAGTCAGTCCGGACGGGCGTCGGCTTTTTGTGGCCAACTTTGCCTCGGATGAAGTCGGTGTCCTCAACCTTGCCAACCCCAAAAGCCGGATGGAAATGTTCTATGCCGGCCCCGAGCCGGTTGACCTGGCGATCAGCCCGGCCGGCGACACCCTCTTTGTGGCCAATGCCGGTTCAGGATTGATCACGGTTGTTTCCACCAAAGATCTGAGAATGGCGGACCACATTAAGGTCGGCGGGCGGCCGGTGGCCCTGGCCATTACGCCCCGGGGCGACCGTCTCTTCGTAGCCAACTGGGGCCGCAGCCGCGTAGGCCAGGTAGACATTGTTGACCTACAAACCAGAGAAGTCAGAAGCGTCAAAGTTGGAATTCGCCCGGTGGCCGTCGCAAGCGGACAGAATTCGGACATGGTCTACGTTGCCAACGGCGGATCGAACTCAATAACCCGGGTGGAATTGCAAGACTACCAGACGCGCGAGTTTCCCTGTCTTGAGAATCCTGACGGTCTGGCGCTCTCGCAAGATGGAAGATGGCTGTATGTGGCCGGGGCCAACGGGACGGAGCTGGCTTTGATGGATGCGATGGCCATGAAAGAAGCGCGCCGGGCTGTCGTCGGAGCGGGGCCGTTCGGCATTGCACTCCACCCAAGCGGCCGCGTGATGACTGCCAACAAGGGAGGCAACTCGATCTCGATTCTGGAATCTGACCTCAGCGGAGTGGCGCATCTCACGGTGGGGAAAAGCCCCAACGATGTCGTGTTTGCCCCTGACGGGAAAACGGCCTATGTCAGCCTGGAGAAAGACAACAAAATCGCCGTAGTGAAGCTCCAGTAGCGCGCAGGCGGCCGGCCACGCCGAGGTGCCGACCTGGCATTGCATTGACGCTTGGCCAATTCGCTGCATAATTACTCCTTTGAAGGCGGTGCTTGTTTGCTCCTATAGGCCGGGGAACATCTCTCACTCAGTGCGATGGGCCGGTGAGGCCTTCTGCCTCCCGCAAAACCATTCGACGAAGCGGGAGATCCCGCATTCAATTGAGCACTGAGGTTGGTAATTCAGCATTGTCCGGGCCTTTGAGATGTCGGCGCAGGTGAAGGGCACGTCTCCGTCCTGGGCGGGCAATTCCTGCCTCTGCGCGCGGATTTCCAGGGCATTTTCCAGCAAGCTGATCAGGTCCAGAAGCTTAACCGAACGTCCGGTCCCCAGATTGAAGATTTCAAAATTGAACTGCGCGTCCAGCGCTGCGATCACTCCGTCCACGATATCACTCACGTAGGTGTAGTCCCGTTCAGAGTTGCCATGCGCGTAAACAGGCAGGGCGCGTCCCTGGGTGATCAGGCCGGCAAACTTGGCAATGGCCATGTCGGGCCTCTGGCGCGGCCCGTACACGGTGAAAAATCTGAGACAGCAGACCCGCAGGCCGCAGTTATGGTGGTAGCTGTAGCACAGCAACTCCCCCGCCCGTTTAGTGGCTGCATAGGGTGAGATTGGTTTCGCAACCGGATCGTCTTCGCGAAACGTAACGTTGCCGGCGGCGCCATAAACGGACGACGACGAGCCAAACAAGAAATTGCCCACTTCGAATTGCCGCGCCAGCTCCAAAAGAACCGCCGTTCCTGTCACGTTGACTTCGGCGTACAGCACTGGGTCGCTCAGGGAGGGCCGGACCCCGGCGCGAGCCGCCAAATGAACAACCCGGTCCGGTTTTTCCAAGCGGAAAATCCGTTCCATGGCATTTCGATCCAATATATCGTCGGGGTAGAACTCAAAGTTGTGCCGGGCCCGCAGCAGCTCCAGGTTCGCCCGCTTCACTGCCGGGTCGTAGAACGTGTTGAGGTTGTCGATAATCGCAACCTGATCCCCGCGGGCCAGCAGGCGCTCCGCCACGTGAGACCCGATGAAACCTGCCCCTCCCGTCACGAGTATTTTCACAATGTCTCTGCTTCTTGCAGGGGCTGGTCCAGGGCGTCCTGCTTCTTGTAGAGGGAATAAAGCAGTCCGCCCGGGAGCCCGGTGAGGACAACCACCAGGTAATAGAGGAGTCCCATCGAGATGCACTCTTCCCGAGACACACCCACCTGCGAGAACAGGATGTAGATAATCCATTCCCTCAATCCAAGGCCATTGATTGTCAGGGGGATCATGGTAATGAGAGTGACCAGGGGAACAAAAACGGGGAAGTAGAGCAGGGGAACGTTAACCCGCAGCGCCAGACTGATGGACCAGAAGATCAGGACCACCATGCACTGCACCCCGAAGGAGATCAGCAGCAACTTGATGACGGCGGTCGGATTTCCGCCTAAGGTCTTCAGGCCGTCGGCTACCGCATCCAGCCTGTTCATTGACTTGGTCATTCCCCGGCGCCTTAGAAAAGCATCTAGTTGACGGTGTACCGACCGGCTGAAAATAATCAGGTTTCCGAGGAGGAAAATGCTGGTCAGGGTTGCCATGCCGGGGAATACTCGGATTCCCTGGACCGAGACCGATCGCAGGGCGGCAAAAGTGGTCGCAATGACAAGCAGCGCAATGAAGCCGGCGCTGCGGTCGAGGATCAGAGAAGTCAATGTGGTGGTAAGCCGCTGCTTTTGGTCGCGCGCCAGGTAGTAAGCCTTGAAGAAATCCCCCCCGACCATGGAGGGCAGAAAGAGGCTGAAAAACGCCCCAATAAAAGTCAGGCGGGTCAGTTTTCCAAACGGCGCATGAATCTTGAAGTTGGCAAGGATCACCTTCCAGCGATCGGCGCTCCAAAAATAGCTGAGATAATTAATACCAACGGCGGCTCCAATCCAAAGAAAATTAGCCTGATGCAGTATTCTGCGAAATTCGGTCCAGTCGATCTTAAAGTAGAAGAGCAGATAAAGCAGCAGCGCGGTGAGGGAGATCCTGGCCAGAAGGAAGAGGCGGTCTCTCATGATAAAGCAAGTAAAGTAGCTGACCCTCTGGGGGGTGTCAACTGCAGTTTGCGCTTGTGTCCTTGCGCTCTCGGCCTTTACAGTTGCGATTCGGACAGGATATTCGATGTTGAAAGTAGGCTTGACGGGTGGAATTGCTACCGGGAAGAGCTACGTCCTTGCCGACTTTGCGCGTTTGGGGGCCCGTGTCATTGACGCAGATGAAGTGGCCCACCGCGTCATCCGGAAAGGGCAGCCGGCTTACCGGGAATTGCTGCGGGAGTTCGGGGGGCAGATTCTTGGGCTGGACGGCGAAATTGAAAGAAAAACACTGGGCACGCTTGTTTTTAGCGATGAGGCAAAGCTGAGGAAGCTCAATTTTATCGTACACCCGAAGGTATTCGAGGAGGAAGAGCGCGAGCTCCATCGCGTCCAATCGTCGGGAAAAGAGCGGCGCGCTATTATCGTCGTCGATGCGGCGCTCATGATCGAGACAGGCAGCTACAAGCGTTATGACAAGGTTGTGGTGGTGTTCTGCACGCCCGAACTTCAGTTGGCGCGGCTGATCGCACGGGACCATCTAAGCCCTGAAGAAGCTGCGCTGAGGATCAGCCGGCAGATGCCCATCATGGAGAAGATCAAGTACGCCGACTATGCGATCGACACCTCGGGCAAATTCGTTGATACCCGGCGGCAAGTCAAGCGGGTGTATACCCGTCTGGTGGCTGATCAGCAGCGGATGTGAGGGGGCCGCCAAAGTTGATCTTTGCTAGTTCCGGGCCGCGAATGCTGCACTGGCCGCGAGCATCTCCTGCAGCGATGACTTCCCGATGAGTTTTCCTCCCAACACGACGGCCGCGATTTTTCGAGTGTTGCGGATGTCCTTGAGAGGGTCCGCCTCAAGCAGAACCAGATCGGCGATCTTTCCCGGCTCCACCGTCCCGGAGACGCTCAGTCCCAGATAGCGCGCCGGATCGCGTGTCGCCGCCTGAAGAGCTTCCATGGGAGTCAGCCCGGCCTGTACCAGCAGCGCCAGTTCATCGTGAAGACTGAAGCCGGGGAAAACGTAGGGCGTCGGCGCGTCGCTGCCTGCCAGAAACGCCACTCCGGCCCGGCGCATCCTGCCAACCAGCTCCATTTCCTTTTGAAACGCTCTCCGGCGATTCGCAAAATCGTCCGCCGCGCCGCCGGCTGCTCGCAGGTGGCCCGCCGGATTCCACCGATGCCTCATGGAAAAGGGAATGTACTTGAGGCGCTCGTCATCGGTGAACCCGGCGCGATCAAGAAATGCGAAAGCACGCTGCACCACCAGCGTGGGACACTGCCAGGTGCCGCTGGCGGCGAGGCGGGAAATAAGAGCTTCGGCCTTTTGATCGCTGAAGGTTTCCAGAACTCGTTTTGTCTGAGCGTTGATGAGCGCCGGCAGCGGCATGGCCGTGTCGGAGCCGGAGACCGCCGCCTCCAACTCCCTCCTCAGTTCCGCCTCGACGCCTGAACAGGCGAGCAGAGCGCCGCTTAAATGCTCCACACTCTTCTGACCGGCGTCTGAGGCTTCAGCAGTGCTGACCGAATAAGGCACATGGCCGGAAAACGGAATGGCGCGTTTCTTCGCTTCATCGGCTATGGCGAAGTACGCCTCCCGCGGGAGCAGAGAGTATACCTTGATAAAATCGGCGCCCCGGCGCTTCAAAGAAACAACGGCGCTTCGGGCCTCTTCGTCATTGCTCACAGCAATTGAGGATGAGGAAAGCGGTTGGGGACCATCAAGCACCGGCCCCGGGGCTACGATGCGCGGTCCTATCAGTTTTCCCTTCGCGATCTCTTCGCGAAGCTGGGGAAGCTGGTCAAGCAGGTCACCCCCCATATCCCGGACACCCGTGACGCCGTTGGCGACAAACAAACTCAGAAATGCCTCCGGCCTCCCTCTTCTCAGGGTGTGCACGTGCATATCCCATAAGCCGGGAATCAGAAACTGTCCGGCGGCGTCGACCGTTTGAACTGACTTGGGAATGGCTGCCGGGCCGGGCCCGGTAATCCGGCGGATTCTGTCTCCCTCAATGACGACCGTCACGTTCTGTCTTGGGGGCGCGCCGGTCCCGTCAATAACCGTCGCATGGATCAACACCAGTGATTGAGCGGGAGCATCTTGCCCGGCAGAAGTTACAAGCCACAGAGCGAGGACCAGCCGCAAGATCCTTGCTCTTTTTCTCTGCGCGGTCGCACCCCACCGCAAGAATCCCATGCAAAGATTGTAAACCAAGGGCCCCGTTGGGTTGCCCCTCATTTTGAATCGAGGTTCTGTCGGACGGTCAAAAAGCTGTCGCAAAATAAGTAGCGGGAGATCGGCCTATCCCACCGAGGGCGTCACGATACTTGGCGACTGCAGCAAGACACTTCCAGTATCCTGATAACTTGACAAACGATCCTGGCCAGTGGAAAGTTACATGGGCCTTATGTAATGACTGATGTGGGCAATTGGAGGGAAAAATGGAATTGAGAAATTATCGCATTCTTATACTGGCGCTCATCCTTTCGGGATCGGCTCCTCTGCTTGCGGAAGACAAGGCGCAGACTTGGACGGGGGAAATAAGCGACGACATGTGCTTGGGAGACCACGCGGCCATGGGCGGCAAGTCAGCCCGGGACTGCACGATTGAGTGCGTCAAGTCCATGGGGTCCAAGTATGCTCTGGTCGTGGACAAGAACACTCATTTTCAACTCTCAGACCAGAAAGCACCGGAATCCTTTGCAGGCAAGAAGGCGAAAGTGACCGGGATCCTGGACTCCAAGACCAAGGTGATTCGGGTGCAGAAGATAGAAGCCGCCCAGTAGGCTTGGCGCGGGCCGGAGTTGCAGGCCAGTCCAGGAAACCTCGCAAACGCGAACCGGGCTGTGGTTCATCCCGAGCGAGGAGAATCCGTAGACGGCGCGGATCCCTTCAGAGCAGAGGGCGTTTCAGAGTATCTTTCGAAAGTAAAGGTGAACAATTCGGGTTTTCCGTCCGGAGACTTCGTACCCGGCAACGCGACCCGGGCCGTCAGGGATATCGGAAAGTTCGGTTGCCTGTCGAGGACGGCCTGGAGTGTCTGCGCGTGCTGATCCAACACGAGCGGCATGCCGGGCCCCTCAGGCAGATCGCCCCAGTATAGCGTTCCTTTGGCCAGCTTGACCTGGGCCGGCGCCAGCGGCTGGAGGCGGGCATCGTACAGATAAAGTCGGAACACTCCGGGCGCGATGAGGGTTCCTTCCAGGTGATGCTCGGTGTCCAGCGCCATGAAGAACACGCCGCCGTGCTTCGGGTTGTGGTCAGAGTGCTCCGCAGGGGTCACTTGCTCCGGCGCCGGAGGCTGCTGCTCCTGCGGCGGCGACGCGGTTTGCCTGCCGGTGCAGGCAGGCAGGGACCAGCAGAAAACGAAAAGCAGCGCCGCTTGCGAGAATTTTGCTGTTGCCGTTGCGCGCATGCTGGGCGATTCTTAAAAGGTAAGCCTGATCGACAAAGTTAAGAGACCCTTTCTCTAGCGGCGGTCGGCGGTTCAATTTATAGGACGCGCGGCAAAAAGTCTAGCGGAGGAAAATGACTAACTCTAAACTGCAGAATTCACGGGGAACGATGAGCTACGAAAAAAAGAGCGCGATTGCCTTCCTGTTGTTGAGCCTCACGGTGTCCGGGTTATACGCCCAGCAGCCTCTTACATTGCAGCAGGCACTGGAGCAGGCTAAAAACAACAATCGCCTGTACCAGTCTCACCTTCAAAGAGTTGAGTTACTCAAAGGAAAATTCGATCAGGCGGGCAGGCGCCCGAATCCGCAACTGGAATCCGCCGTCGCGAGCACCCCCAGCGGGGAGGATCACGCTCTTTCGCTGTTGGTGGTCCAGAAGTGGGAGCGCGGCGGGAAGAGGGAACTTCGCCGGCAGATTGCCGGCGGCGAAGTAGAGCAGGCTCAACTGCAAGCCGACGACTTCGCCCGGGTCCTAAGTGCCCAGATACGCCTGGTCTTTCTGGAACAGCTTCGGTTGCAGAAAGAGACTTCTGTACTCGAGGCTCATATGAACAGGATCAACCGGATGATCAAGCTGGATGAAGTCAGAGTCCGCGAAGGGGAGGTTCCGGCTCTCAACCTGGCGCATCTGCAGGTGGAGCTTATGCGGACTTCAATCCGTAAGGAAGATCTGGAAAACCAGAGAAAATTGGCTCAATTTCGTCTTAACGCGTTGATAGGTGGCGTTCCGGAAACGGAAAACAGCCTGGTCGACGAAGAAGGGGAAAAAGGCGTGCTTCCCTCGGCGGAGCAGGCGACGAGTTACGCGCTGAAGAACCGCCCCGACCTTAAGAGACTGCGGATCGCCCTGCAGCAATCGCAGCACGAGATCGATATGGAAGAGGCGGTCAAAAAGCTGGACTGGAACGTGGGACTCGGTTACCAGCGGGAGCATACAACTTTTGGAAGGGAGGATGTAATCCCCAGGGATCTCTTTCGATCCCTGACCGATACGGATCACGTGCTCCAACTGAAACTTCAGGTCCCTATTCCACTCTGGGATAATAATGCAGGTAATGTGGCTGCGGCGATCTCGCAGAAAAAGGCGAGAGAGGCCGAATTGGCCTATGCGGAGTCCGTGGTGCGCGCTGAAATCCTGGCCACCCTGCAGCGGTACCGGCAAAACCAGGGCCTGAGTGAAACGCTTTATAAGACGCTTCTTCCGGGACTTGAGGCGGATCTGCAGCGCGAAGAGGCAGCTTACGAATTGACAGGAGTAGGGCTGGGAGACTGGATTCGAGACCAAAGGAACTACTCGGAAGGAGCGCTGCAGGGCGTTGAAACAGATTTTGAGTTGAGGAAAGCAGTGGTAGAATTGGAGGGAGAAGTCGGAGGATCATTGCAGCAGGTAGCTCAGACCCCTTAGGGGACGGGGAGGCGACGGCGTGACGATGCTGGTGAGAAAGGGATTAGCGTTCTGGAGCTGTTTTTTCTGCGTGGCTGCAGTCGGCTGGGCCCACGAAGGGGAGCTTTCAAAGGACATCCTGAAGAAGTTCTTCCCGGAGGCTGAGAACTTTGTAAGCCGCCAGAAGTCTCTATCGTCGCAGGCGATTCAAAAGGTTGAGCAGGCCCTGGGAGGGAAGGTTCAGGATGTCGACAAGAATCTTACCGTCTATGTTGCGATTAGCAAGGATCCTCAGACCAGCAAGACCCGGTCGATCGGAGGAGTCTTGATGGTTGACACCAACGGAACTCTGGGCCCGATTGACCTGGCTGTGGGTTACGCCTTGGATGGCACGGTCAAAAAGGTCGTCATCTTGAAGAATCAGGATGAAAAGGGTCTCGAGTCAGCAGCTTTTCTCAAGCAGTTGGAAGGAAGAGGACTTTCCGGCGGCTGGGACCCGCAGAAGGATTTCAATCTGGCTGGAAATCCTGCCAGCGCGCGTGAAGTGATTCTGGCAGTGCGACGCGGCATGCTGCTGTTCCGGGCTTTTGTGAATCCATGAATGCGCGCGTGATTGGATCAAAGAAGAGATTACTGTTTCTGCTGCTCCTTGCGGCTTACACAGGACGTGTGTGGCCCCACGAAGGTGAAGACCACACCAAGGACGCAACTCTGCAAACTCAGACAGCCGGACCGAATCAGTTGTTTCAGGTTTCTCTAGCGCACCTGCCGGATGCTCCGATTGCCGGCCAAACCGTGAAGTTTCTGGCGCGGCTGGAGGAGACC
>JACQGG010000129.1 GCA_016199665.1 Acidobacteriota bacterium
AGGTTCGAATCCTCCCGCCCCAGCCAGAATCTGCATTTCGCGGACGCGGTCGGAATCATAACGAAATCCGGGTGACACGCTTGGAACTAAGAATATTTTCTGGCAGCGCCAACCCATCCCTGGCGGAAGAGATCTGCAGCGTGCTTGGTTGCCCGCTTGGGGAAGCAAGACTGACGCGGTTCAGCGACGGCGAGATCCACTTCCAAATCCTGGAAAACGTGCGCGGCGCGGATGTCTTCATCATCCAGCCCACTTCCCACCCGGCGAACGAAACACTGGTGGAACTGCTGATCATGATCGACGCCTTCAAACGGGCTTCCGCCGGCCGAATCACCGCCGTTCTGCCCTACTACGGTTATGCCCGCCAGGATCGCAAGGACAAGCCCCGCGTTCCGATCTCATCCAAGCTTGTGGCTGATCTGATCGAGGCGGCCGGCGCACACCGGGTGCTCACCGTGGATTTGCACGCTGGGCAGATCCAGGGATTTTTCAATATCCCGGTGGACCATCTTTTTGCCGCTCCCGTAATCCTCGACTACGTCGGCAACCTGGACGTTGACTTTACCGTTGTTTCCCCGGATGCGGGCGGAGTGGAGCGGGCGCGCGCCTTTGCCAAGCGCCTGAAGACCAATCTGGCGATCATCGACAAGCGGCGAAAGGAAGCCAACGTCGCCGAGGTGCTCAATATCATCGGAGAAGTCGACAACAGGAATATTCTGATTGTCGATGACATGGTGGACACTTGCGGCACTCTGATCAAGTCCATTGAGGCGCTTAAGAAGGCGGGAGCCGCCAGGGTGTACGCCACCGCCACGCACGCCGTTCTTTCGGGACCCGCGATCCGGCTGATCCAGGAAAACGACCTGGAGGAGCTGATTGTGACCAACACAATTCGTCAAGATGGGCATAAGGGTATCTCCAAGATCCGGGTTCTCAGCGTCGCGCCGCTGCTCGGCGAAGCCATCCGGTCTATCCATGAAGAGACATCCGTGAGCAAACTTTTTATCTGAGGAGTTCTGAGATTATGGCAACGCAATTTGAACTGGCCGCCGAGAAACGCAGCCTGCGCGGCAAGAATGAAGCGGGGCGTCTGCGGCGCAGAGGCATGATGCCCGCCGTGATTTACGGCCAAGGCAAAGAGGCGCAGGGGGTCAGCATTGATCCGAAGAAGATTTCGGAAATCCTGCATTCTGAGAGCGGCCACAACACGATTTTCAAGGTTATCGTAAGCGACAGCGAACCGCTCAACGTCATGATCAAGAGCTACCAGCTCGATCCCATCCGAGGCAAGCTGCTGCACGCCGATCTTCTGACCATCTCCATGGACAAGAAGATGAAATTCATGGTTCCCATCGAAGTGACCGGCGAGTCGATCGGTGTGAAGGCTTCCGGCGGAATCATGGATATTATCCGGCGTGAAATCGCCGTAGAGTGCCTGCCCGCAAACGTTCCGGATCACATAATGATCGCGGTGCAGCATCTGGACATCAACGACCAGATTCGTGTCGGTGACATTGAATACGACAAGGCCAAGTTCCAGATTCTGGAAGAGGCAAATCAGACGGTCCTGACCGTGTTGCCGCCGCGCGCCGAAGAGGTCGTGGCGCCCGTGGTCACCGAAGAAGTGGCGGCAGCGGAGCCTGAAGTCATCAAGAAGGGCAAGGCGGAAGAGCCGGGCGAAGGCGAAGAGAAGGAAACAGAGAAGCCCAAGGAAAGAGAAAGGGAAAAGAAATAGACACCACCCAGTTGATTATCTTTGCCCGTGACCCTTGAAGGCCATCATAGGATTGGGAAACCCGGAGCAGCAATACGCCGCCAATCGCCATAACATCGGCTTTTTGATCGCGGATCGGATCGCCGCTGCCGCCGGCGCCAAGATCAGGGCGGCGTGGCAGCACTCACGCTACTGCCGGCTCCAGCTTTGGGGTTGGGATACGCTGCTGATTAAGCCCCAGACCTTCATGAACAGAAGCGGCCTCGCCGTGCGTGAAGCCTTGGAACGGTGGCAGATCCAGCCGGCGGACCTGCTGGTCGTCTACGATGATTTTGCCCTTCCCCTGGGTAAAATCCGCTTGCGCCCCGGCGGAAGCGCCGCCGGACATAACGGCATGACGTCCGTCATTGCCGAGCTTGGAACGGAGCAGGTCCCGCGCTTGCGGTTTGGCATTGGAGGACCCGTTTCCGGTCAGGCAGCCCGCTTCGTCTTGTCAGACTTTTCACCGGCTGAACTCCCCGCGGTTGAGCGGGGAGTCGACCGGGCGATCGACGCGATTCGCTGCCTCTGGGACAACGGGATGGCGCAGGCCATGTCTTTGTTCAACCGGGATGCCGAAAGCCTCGCCTGAGGAAATCTGTGCAGACAGGAGCGCATTTTCATTTCCCTTTAATGACATTCGCACCGGCTGTCGCCGACGGGCCTCCGCCCGGAATGGGGGAATCCCCGCCGCTGTTATGGGCCCTTCCATTTTTGCTGATGATTTCCGCCATGGCGGTTCTTCCCCAGGTGTTCCCTCGATGGTGGGAAAGGAACTTGAACAAGTTTTTGATCTCGTTGATCCTGGCGACGCCGGTCTCCATCTATACCCTTGGGAAGGACCCCTACGTGCTCCGGGAGACCTCCGCAGAATTCCTCTCCTTTATTGTTCTTCTGGCGTCTCTCTATGTCGTCACCGGCGGGATTCTGCTGACTGGCGATTTGAGGGCGACGCCGCAGACCAACGCGGCATTTCTGGCCGGGGGCGCGTTGCTCGCCTCGCTGATTGGAACCACCGGGGCCTCGCTCCTGATGCTGCGGCCGCTGCTTCAGACCAATCAGGAGCGTGTGCACCGCTCCCACACGGTCATTTTCTTTATTTTCATTGTCTCTAATATCGGCGGCTGTTTAACCCCGCTGGGCGATCCTCCGCTCTTTCTGGGATACCTTGAAGGAGTTCCCTTCCCCTGGACTCTCCGGCTGTTTCCCGAGTGGCTGTCGGTTCTGGGCGTCCTCCTGGCTGTTTATTTTGCCTGGGACACGATCCTGTTCCGCCGGGAACCGATTGCGGCGCTGGAGCGAGACAAACTGCTGGTAGAACCTTTGCGGCTGGCGGGAGGCTACAATTTCCTGCTTCTGTTGGCGATTCTCCTGTCTGTGGCGTTTCTCAGGGCCCCGGCCCGCGAGGCGGTCTTGCTGACCGCTGTAGCTCTTTGTCTGCGGTTGACCCCGGCAGCGATCCGCAGGGCCAACAGGTTTACTTACCACCCCATCATCGAGGTCGCCGTTCTCTTCCTCGGGATTTTTCTGACCATGGGCCCCGCCCTCGACATTCTTCGCCATCACGCGCATGATCTGGGCGTTCACCAGCCATGGCAGTTTTTTTGGGCGACCGGGGGACTTTCGTCCTTTTTGGATAACGCCCCCACCTACCTGGTTTTCCTCAATTTGGCGCGCGGCCTCTCCCTTCCCAACGAGGTGGCGGGCATGTCCGATGCGGTGCTGCGGGCCATCAGCTTGGGCGCCGTGTTCATGGGGGCCAACACCTACATCGGTAACGCTCCCAACCTGATGGTGCGGTCGGTGGCTGAAGAAGGCGGGGTCAAGATGCCGAGTTTCTTCGGCTACATGGGATACAGCCTGCCGGTCCTCATCCCCACATTTGTCGGCGTAACGCTGCTGTTCCTCTAGGAGGGCCGGAGCAGGGCTCTTTGGGCTGAGAAGGCTCTCGGGCCCCCGGGGGGCTTTAAGTCAAATTGAAAAATTGATCGGCGATCCTGCAGGAGTTTGGTATAGTTGCTGTTTTTCGCAATTAAGGACACTTTCGCTATGCGGACCTATGAAGTGGTTTTTTTGACGGCACCCACGTTGAGTGACGACGACCTGAACGCGCTGGTGGAGCAATTGAAGAAGAGCGTCGAGTCGAAGAAAGGCAAGATTGTCAAGACGGACTCGTGGGGAAAGCGGGCTTTGGCGTATCCCATCAAGAAGTACAAGGAAGGGTGCTACACAACTTTCACCGTTGAAGACAATGGCGAGGCCATCGCGGAAGTGGAGCGGCGCTTTCGCGTGACTGACTCGGTAATCCGCTTTTTGTCGGTGCGGGTGGATGATGACCTGAAGCGCCAACAGAAGATCAAGACCCGGCGCGATACAAAAAAAGCGCGGCGCGGAAAATCCAGAAGCGGCGCCAGACCGGCGGCGCAGGACCTGGAAGGCGTGCCGGTGGAGTAACCCATGGCATTTCGCAAGAGTCGCATGCAGCAGTCCGGGGACGCCAAGACGGCTAACCCGAAGCGTTTCATGGTGCGGCGCAAGCGTTTCTGCAAGTTTTGCGCGGACAAGATTGACTATATCGACTACAAGGATCAGCGTCTGCTGGGCCCTTTCATTCCGGAGCGGGGCAAGATCCTCCCGCGCCGCATTTCAGGAGTTTGCGCGGTGCACCAGCGAAAATTGAGCGAAGCCATCAAGCGAGCGCGACACCTGGCGCTGATTCCGTTCACCGCCGACTGACGGCGGTTCGAACTGTCCGGCGGTGAGGAGTTTTGCATGGAAGTTATCCTGCGAGAGGATATCGACAATCTGGGCAAGAGGGGCGACGTAGTCGACGTCGCCGGCGGCTATGCCCGCAACTACCTGCTGCGCCGCAGGCTCGCGATGCCGGCCACTCAAGGAAATCTCAAGACCTTCGAGCTGCAGAAGGAAGCGCTCGCGCTGCGCGAGCAAAAAAATAAGGGGGATGCCGAGGTCGTAGCCGTGGAACTGGAAAAGTGGGAAGGCGTGATCAGTCGCAAAGCCGGGGAAAGCGGCGCCCTGTTCGGCTCGGTCACTTCGGCCAATATCGCTGCACTGTTTACCGCCAAGGGCATCGTGATAGACAGGCGCAAGCTTCAATTGCGAGAGCCGCTCAAGGCACTGGGGCACTACCGGATTCCCATCCGATTGCACCGTGAGGTGACCGTTGAGTTCCCCTTGCGGGTGGTGGGTGAGACCCAGCGCGAGAATGAGGGGCTCCGCGAGCGCCCGGTGGAGTCTCCGGTGGAAGCCCCGGTCAACACCCAGGCGGAACTTCCGCCTGAAACGGCGGCAGAGGACCCGCCCCGGCCGGAGATCGCGGCCCAGAAACCGCCCCGCAAGAAGAAAGAGAGAAAAGCAGAAGGCGACAGTGCTGACGACTGACAACTGGTAATTGCCTCCCGCGAGCCGCACCCTTTCATTCTCAATAACCCCGGAATTCTTTGGTTTTCAAAGGGCGGTTGTACCTGAGAACCGCCGCGGATGAACGCGAATTTGTATGACACAACTGATAGCTGACGGCTGATAGCTGACGGCTGACAGCTGACGGCTGACAGTTGTCAGGGCTCCGTTGTCGCGGTGGCGCCCAGGCCGAGCCGGAGCGCCTGTTTCTATCTGGCGGGCTGCAGTGTTGTCATCCGGTAGGCGTCGGTTCGTTCCAGCAGCTTTCCCACAAAAGTGGCGTGGGCGGCGTGGCCGGCCCGGTACGCCTTCAGGTGTCCAAGCAGCGGCTTTCCCAACAAGGCGACATCGCCGATCAAGTCCAGGACCTTGTGACGTACAAACTCGTCAGGCCGGCGCAGGGTTCCGTTCATGATGCCATTCTCGGACAGGACGATCGCGTTGTCATAGGACCCCCCCCGGATGAGGTTGTTCTTCAGAAGCGTCTCCACCTCGCGATAAAAGCCGAATGTGCGCGCAAAACAAACTTCGCGCCGGTAGCCTTCCGGGTCAAGCATAAAGTCCAGCGTTTGCACGCCGATGAGAGGATGGGGAAAATCGATCAGGCAGCTGACCCGGAATCCGTCGTGCGGCTCGACGGAAACAGACTTGCCTTGCTCGCTCCAACTGAAAGGACGGGTAACCTGCAGGTACTCCCTTGGACAGTTCTGATCCACCAGGCCTGTTCGCAATATCGCTTCAACGTAAGGTTCCGAGCTGCCATCGAGAATCGGGACTTCCAGAGAATCGACATCGATGTAAAGGTTGTCGATTCCCAATCCGTAGATCGCCGACATCAGGTGTTCCACGGTTGAGATCATCACGCCGCGCTTCATGAGCGTCGTGGCAAAATTCACTTTGGCGACATTGCGCCGCAGCGCTTCGATCTCAAAGTCGTTCAAATCAGGCCGGCGAAAAACGATTCCGGCGCCGGGCGGCGCGGGGACCAGACGCAACGTAACCTTGAACCCGGAATGAAGCCCTACCCCTCGAAACTGCAATTCTCCCGCTAGCGTCGTCTGGTTCATTGAAGGCTCACACGCAATTAGCTGGCCAGGGCGATGATATCTCCCTAAGTCATTGTTCTATCAAATCTTGGGATGAGTCGTCCCAAGCGGGCGTCAGCCGGCTGACTGTTGTAAATTTGCCACAGATTTGGCTGCTGTGGGTCCGCAGAGGGCACAGCGGTGATTCAAAGTCTTGAACTCGCACCTGCCCGGCCCTGACCGGCCGCTGGACAAAATTCAGGTCCGGAGCGACATCTTGGTGCCGCTGATTCAGCGAAACTTGCTGAAGGTCCAACATTTATTGACAGCACCGGGTGATCCTGTATAATTACGCCTCGTGAACGAACCGGACTTTTGTGGAAACTCTTCTTGTCTGTGTTGTTCCGCTCCACGATTCTTATCCCAACAGCCAGGCCCGTCGCGGAGTTTCGCTCTTCCGCCCGTGGGTCTGCCCTAGATGACTTCTAGAGAAACGCCGGTGCTAAGACGATGAACATTTTTGGCCCTGCCAAGACGCCATTACAGAAATTCCTGGAATCAGACAATCTAGCTTATCTGTACAGTGCCAGCAGTTTCGATCTGGCGATCTTGCTGGGTTACTTCCTGGTGTTGTTTGTGCTGGCCGTTTACGGCATTCATCGATATCACATGGTCTACCTGTACTACAAATACAAGCACAACAAGCCCGTGCCCAAGGGGAAGCTGCCTGAGAAGCCCCGAGTCACCGTGCAGTTGCCGGTCTACAACGAAATGTACGTGGTGGAGCGGCTGATCGAATCCGTCTGCGCCATGGACTGGCCCAAGGACCTCCTGGAGATCCAGGTGCTGGACGACTCCATCGATGAGACGAGGCGGATCGCATCGGCCTGCGTTGCTCGCTGGAAGGCGCTGGACTACGACATCCACTACATCTATCGTCCCGATCGGACCGGTTTCAAAGCGGGAGCGTTGGAAAACGGCTTGAAGTCGGCGCGAGGAGAATTTATCGCCATTTTTGACGCCGACTTCATACCCAAGCCGGAAACGCTCCATCAGACCCTCGATTACTTCAGTGATCCTAAAGTCGGGATGGTGCAGGTGCGATGGGGCCATATCAACCGCGATTATTCCTTTCTCACCAAAGTTCAGTCGATTCTCCTGGATGGCCATTTCGTCATCGAGCATACGGCGCGGAATCGTTCGGGACGTTTCTTCAATTTCAATGGAACGGCGGGAATCTGGAGGCGAACTGCAATTGAGAGCGCCGGAGGCTGGGAGCATGACACTCTGACCGAGGACCTGGATTTAAGCTATCGCGCGCAGATCCAGGGCTGGCAGTTCATTTTCCTGCCGGAGATCGTGGCGCCCGCGGAGATTCCAGTGGAGATGAACTCCTTCAAGTCACAGCAGAACCGCTGGGCCAAGGGGTCTATCCAGACCGGCAAGAAGATCCTTCCGCGCCTGCTTCGCAGTGATTTGCCCCTCCGGATCAAGATTGAGGCTTTCTTTCATCTCACCGCCAACATTGCCTACCCGCTGATGATCGTGCTTTCCCTGTTGCTGTTTCCTGCCTTGATCATCCGGTTCCATCAGGGCTGGTTTGAGATGCTGGTGCTCGACCTGCCGCTGTTTATTGCCGCTACGTTCTCTGTGTCCACCTTTTATGTGGTTTCACAGCGGGAGCTTTATCCGGACTGGAAGTCGAACCTCAAGTATCTTCCCTTTCTAATGTCGGTCGGCATCGGATTGTCAGTGAGTAACAGCAAGGCGGTGCTGGAAGCGCTGTTGGGTGTTGATTCCATCTTTCTGCGGACTCCCAAGTATTCGGTCAAGCGCAGCGGGGATCAATGGAAGACGAAAAAGTACCATGCCCGGATAGGGGCTCTGCCCGTTGTTGAAGTACTCCTGGGAATTTACTTCAGCCTGATGATTGTGTACGCGCTGGACAGCAAGATTTACGGGACGGTGCCCTTTTTGTTCCTGTTCATGACCGGCTTCCTTTACACCGGCCTGATGTCGCTATTCCAGAGCAGTCGTCTGAGCACGCTGGCTCAGACGGCCCTGGTCCGCACCGCCGACTGAGAACCTCCCATCACCCGCGTTGCGAACTTCGCGTCCTTCGCGGCGAGATTCCGCTACTTCTCGGGCGCCGGGCGCGCAAAGGTGGAGTCGCCGAGAGCGGCGGGCGAGTTGTAGACAATTTCGTCCACAAATGCCTGCGACGCAAGCTCGCCTTCCAAAAAATTATCAAACCGCAAAGGAGTCATGACGCCCCCGATCGAGTGCCACATGGAAAACTCGGTGGCCTCCTTACGCTTGCTGCCCCGCCCCTCGAGAGTCGTATACTCGAGGCGGGCCGGAAAGTGGGTCTTGAGGTCGAAGTAAATCAGCATCGAGTCATTTTCGGCGTCAATCATTTCCACCGCCTCCAGATCGCTTTTCCCGGACATCGCGCCGGGCGCGTAATAGAAGAAAGTCATGCCGGATTCCTCCAGCCTGTGGCGCAGCAGGTTGTCAATGCTGTGTTGCGCCGCCTGGCGGAACAGCTTCATCTCATCGGCGGTGGCCTCTTTGATGTCCTCCTTTCCCTCCAGGTGCCAGCCCTTGCCCGCAGCCAGATCAAAGATGGTCACCTCTTTGTTCTTGCCGTCGCCCAGTTGGAAGCGCGATTTGTCGGGCAGGCGCGTGTGGTCGGTATACTTGTCAATGCCGGCAATCTGCCCCCTCTTGAACGTATAGTAGTGCCCCTTGCTCTGCATCGCCCGCACCTGCCGAAACTTATTCCCGCCCATTGATTCGATAGACTGCTGAATGACAGCCAGGGCCTTTTCCCGCGCCAGGTCCTTTTCGGAAACTTTTTTCCCCGCATCCTGAGCCTGTAGCGCCACCAAAGCTTGCGCGCCCAGAAGCAAAATCACGTAGAGCTGCCGGCACATAGTCGTTTCTCCTTTATACGCGAATACGCGTCAAGCCCAAATCCAGGCGAAGCCGCCATGAATTTTTCAATGCTCCGCCGCAGGTGATCCGATCCCGAGAGCCGGCCGGGTGACCCGGCTGATCGCTTCTCATCTTTGACGCGGTCGACGCCGCGCGACCGGATTTCTCACGCCTCTTGCGTTAGCGCCTGTGGCCCCGGATCGGAAAATACTACGGCGACCCGCCGGCGTGGACTACTCCCCCACGTATCGTGCGTAAAGGCTTCTGGCGGCGCTGAGGTCGGTCGTGCCCCTTATGATCGCGCGGCCATCGGGAAAAACAGCCAGTTCGTAGTCTGGAATGCTCAACTTCAGCAAATGGTCGGATCGCGTGACCGAGCCCAGCGGAGAAAAGCGCCTCTGCAGCAAAGTCAAGTCCAGCCGCTGCTTCCGTCGGGGTAAGACCTGCACCGCGTTGCGCCCGCAAAGAGTGACCGCTTCGGTTCCCTGTTTTCCGCGGAGGAAGTCAAATTGACCCCGGGCGCAGCAGCGGCACACAGGGTCGCGATGGGAGTAAGCAACCCGTTGCCAGGTGTTCGACCAGAGATCAAAGGCGATCAAAGCCCGGTTGACGCTGCCGCGCGATCCCGATAATATTTTCAGCGCTTCTCCGACCTGCACCGCAGCCACGCATTTTGGCAGCGGAGTCACAATGCCCGCCGTGTCACAAGTCGGACCCTCCCCCACTGCCGGAGCTTCCGGGAAAATACACTGCAAACAAGGCGTGTCTCGCGGAATCAACGGCGCCACGGCTCCGTAGCTGCCCACGCAAGCTCCATAAATCCACGGGATGCCGAGAACAACGGCACAGTCGTTGATCAGGTAGCGCGTCTGGAAATTGTCGCACCCGTCCAGAATCAGATCGGCCCCGGCAAGAAACTCTTCGGCGGTAGACGGGTTGAAGTCTTCCACCCTGGCGAGGATTTGGCAACGGGAATTGATCCGCTCCAGCTCCCGCGAGAGCGCAATGGCCTTGGGGACCGACTGGCGGGCGTCCGCTTCCGTAAAAAGCGCCTGCCGCTGGAGATTGCTCCATTCCACAAAGTCGCGATCCATCACGCGCAATGCCGCCACGCCGGCACGCGCCAACATCTCAGCCTGGGCCGAGCCGAGCGCTCCGCAGCCCACTACGGCCACCGTCGACTGCATGATGCGCCGCTGCCCCTCTTCCCCAAGTCCGTGAAACAGTACATGGCGCGAGTAGCGCTCAAGATCCAGGTCTGCCATGCAGGTATTTTATACAGCTTGCGGCCGCGCCGCCAGCCGCCAGTGATGGCCGCGAATAAACGCGAATGAACGCGAATCCGCCGCGCGCCGTGACATAGGACCAGGTTTCATGCAACCCCGTTGGTGACTGGGATGCGCCCGGCGGACAGGGCAATTTGGCAAACGCAACGTCTCAAGAATTTCCAGACCTTCAAATTTGTTTGCGTTCATTCACGTTCATTCGCGGCCGCCAGCCACCGTGCTATAATCACCGGGCATGAAGAAGGCGCCGTCACGCAAGCTGACGCGACCTCCCAGGAAATCCCAGCCCGGCCGGAGTCTTCCCGCAAGAATCCTCATCTTCAGCCTGGTCGTTCTGGTCGTGGGCCTCGCTTGTGTCGTCCTTTACTTCTACTCCGTGTTCTCTCGCATGGTGGAGGCCAGGCTCAAGGAGGGATTGCAACACTACTCAGCGGAGATCTATGCCCGGCCGTACCCGGTCATACCGGGCAGACCCCTGACTCCGCGGCAATTGGCAGAACGATTGGGAAGGATTGGATACACGGCCAACTCCAGCCACGGCCCGGCCACATTCCGCCCGATTTCAGGCGGGTTGGAGATGGTAAACCGGCAGGGACATGTCGTGCGCGCTATTTTCACCGAGGCGGCAGTGGAATCCCTCAGCCGCGACGGGCGCGCTGTCCGGCAGGTTGAGCTGGAGCCTGAGCTCATTTCCAGCCTCTCAGACGCCAGTGGCAGAAAACGCAAATATGTTCCCTATGAGAATCTACCTGACGTCCTGGTCAAGGCGATTCTGTCGGCTGAAGACAAACGCTTTTTCGACCACGCCGGCATCGACTTTTGGAGAATACTGAAGGCTGCGGTCATTGACATCCGGAGCGGCGAACTGGAACAAGGGGCCAGCACTCTGACGCAGCAGTACGTCAAGAACCTTTTTCTGACTCCGGAAAAACGATTCAAGCGCAAGTTTCAGGAAATCTGCCTTTCTCTGATTCTGGAAACACGGCTGAACAAACGGCAGATCTTCGAGCTGTACACGAACGAAATTTACCTGGGGCAGCAGGGACCGTACCAAGTGACCGGTTTCGGCCAGGCCGCAGCGCTCTACTTCCACAAGAACATTCATGACCTGACTCTTCCGGAGGCGGCATTTCTGGCGGGCATTATCCCGGCGCCGAATCGCTTCAACCCGTACCGCTATCCGGATCGGGCACTCCAACAGCGAAATCAGGTGCTGGACGCAATGGAACAGGACGGCTTCATCACCCTCAGCCAGGAGATTTCCGCCAAGGCGGCGCCCCTGGATCTGGAGCCGCCGGCCACCTATAATTATCTGGAAGCGCCCTATTTTGTTGACTTCGTCGAAAACCAGTTGAGCCGACACTTCAGCCGGGAAGATCTCTACAAGAAAAACTTTCGGATCTACACCACGCTGGATGCCGATCTGCAGCGAGCGGCGTTTGAAGCGGTCCGCCTGGGAACAGCCGAAATTGACGCCATCCTGGCGAAGCGCGGCACCGCCGGGGTTCCGCAGGTTGCCCTGGTTGCTCTGGATCCGCGTACCGGGGAAATCCTGGCCATGATTGGAGGCCGGAGCTTCGCTCAATCCCAGTACAACCGAGTCACCCTGGCCCGCCGCCAGCCCGGATCAGCCTTCAAGCCGTTCGTTTACGCCGCAGCGCTGGAAAGCCCCTTCCGCAATGGAGCGTCGAGAATTACACCGGCCAAGATCTACCTGGATCAACCGCACACCTTTCACTTCGGAAATCGGAACTACACACCCAGGAACTTCGGAGACAAGTACCTGGGGCGGGTGAGTCTGCGCGAGGCTCTGGCGCACAGTCTGAACGTCGCCACGTTGCGGCTGGCCGAGGAGGTCGGCTACGAGGAAATTGTAAAACTGGCAAAGCGCGCCGGGTTCAGCGACAATCTCAAACCCTATCCCTCGCTGGCGCTGGGGGCCTTTGAAGTGACTCCGCTGGAATTGGCCCAGGCCTACACCCCGTTTGCCAATCAGGGAAAGTTCCGCCGGCTGCACGCCATTTCTCTGGTGGGAACCGACAACGGGATCTACAAAGAGCCCGGGCCCGCAGCGGTTGACGTGATTCATCCGGAAACCGCCTACCTGGTCACCTCGCTCATGGAATCGGTGCTTGCCGGCGGCACCGGCGCCGGGGCGCGCCAGCGCGGTTTCGACCTCCCCGCCGCCGGCAAGACCGGAACGAGCAACGACGGCTGGTTTGTAGGTTATACGCCGGATCTGCTCTGTCTCACCTGGGTTGGCTTTGACGACAATCGTGACATCAACCTGGTCGGCGCCGGTTCTGCCCTGCCAATCTGGACTGAGTTTATGAAGCGCGCGCGGCAGGAAGTCCCCTTAAGCGGCGCTGAATTTTCCAGGCCGGCGAACGTTGCAACCGTCAACATCGACCCTTCCACCGGTCTGCTCGCCTCTTCCCGATGCGCCCGGGTCGTCGCCGAGAACTTTATCCAGGGAACAGAGCCTACCGCGCGCTGTCCGGAGAATCAGCGCACTGGAAAGTAGCTAATAGTGTCGCAGTCGTTGCAGCGCCTCACTCACTCCGAATTTCTCTTCGTAGATCGCCTTGCCAACAATCACGCCCTCAAGATCCGGAAGTTCCGCGGCCAGAAGTTCAAGGTCGTCCAGGGACGAGACGCCTCCGGAGGCGATCACGCGGAAGTCATGCGCACTGACATCCCGGAGCAACGCAAGATTGGGGCCGCTCAGCATTCCATCGCGCGAGATATCGGTGGCTACGACATGTCCAATAGCCGCCTGGCCCACCGCGTCCAGGAAACGCTCGATGGAGACGCCACTATCCTGCTCCCAGCCGGAAACCCGAACCGTCCCGCCGTCAACGTCCATCCCGACCGCCAGTCTTCCGCCAAACTCCTTGCCCAAATGTTGCAGCAGCGCAGGATCGATCGCCGCCGTCCCGATGACACAGCGGGAGACTCCGCCCTGCAGCGCCCGCCGCACGGCATCGGCGGTGCGGAGTCCTCCCCCCATCTGCAGCCTGATCCCGGAGGTCTTGGAGATTTCCCTGATGATCGGCAGGTTGGTCTGCATCCCGCTCCGCGCTCCATTCAGATCCACCACATGGATCCAGCGAGCCCCGGCGCGGGAAAACGCCGCGGCAACCTCCAGCGGCTTATCCGAGTAGACGGTGACCTGATCGAAGTCGCCTCTTCGCAGGCGCACGCACCGTCCGTCGAGCAGATCGATCGCGGGGTAAAGTTCCATAGGCAACTGACAACTGACAGACTGACAAACTGACAAACTGACAGACTGACAACTGACGGCTGATAGCTGATAGCTGACGGCTGATAGCTATCAGCCCTTATGCTCGATCCCGGGCCGATGCCGCCGTTACGTCCGCAGAAAATTCGCCAGCAGCGTCAGGCCCGGCTGCTGGCTCTTTTCCGGATGGCATTGCAGACCACAGACGTTTTCGTGCTGCACGACTGAAACAAACGCTTCCCCGTACTCGGTCACCCCCAGAATGTCCTGCGTCCGCTCCGGACGGCAGACGTACGAGTGGACGAAGTAAAAGTAGGACTCGGAGGGAATCCCTTCGGTCATCGGCTCCGGGCGCGCCCAGGCGATTTGGTTCCATCCCACATGCGGGACGGGCAGCGCGACTTCCATTTTTTTCACGGTTCCGGGGATGAAACCGAGTCCCTGAGTCGAGCCGAACTCCTCCCCGCGAGCAAACAGCAACTGCATTCCGAGGCAGAGCCCCAACAGCGGCTTCCCCTGCTCCACATGCCTTTGCAAAGCAGGAATCAAGCTAAGCTTGCGCAGGTTTTCCATCCCCTGGCGGAAGGATCCGACGCCAGGAAGAATGACGCGGTCGGCAGCTTCTATCTCTTCCCCCTGGCCGGAAATGATTGCCTTTCCTCCAACGGCTTCGATGGCGCGCCGTACCGAGCCGAGATTGCAGATCCGGTAGTCCACGATCAGAACCGTCATTGCAGATCCCCTTTGGTCGAAGGAATTCGATCGTCGCCGGGGTTGACACGCGCCGCCTGCCAAAGCGCGCGAGCCACCGCCTTGAAAATCGCCTCGGCAATGTGATGCAGATTGGATCCATACAGCAACTCGATATGCAGATTCATCTTTCCATGAGTGCAAAAGGAGCGCCAGAATTCCTCCAGCAGCTCAAACGGAAGATCGCCCATGCGGCCGTCCCGGCTTGCGACGCGGTAGACAAACTGGGAGCGGCCGGAGAGGTCGATCACCGCCCGGGCCAGCGCTTCGTCCATCGGCAGGTAGAAAAACCCGTAGCGCGCGATTCCCCGCTTTTCTCCCAGCGCCTGGGCAACCGCCTGGCCCAGGCAAATTCCGATATCTTCCACCGAATGATGAGGATCAATGTGCAGATCGCCCTTGCAGCTCACGCTCAGGTCGAAGGAACCATGATGCGCGAACAAGTCCAGCATGTGGTCCAGAAATCCAATTCCGGTCTCGACGCTGGATTTTCCGCTTCCGTCCAGGTTGAGCTCGACCATGACTTCCGTCTCTCGCGTTTTTCGCTCGATCCTTGCCGCACGGCCGCTCATGGTACGCTCTCCTTTAAGACGCTCAAGAACTGTTCATTCTCATGGGATAATCCGACCGTCACCCGCAGGCAGTTCTCCAGGCCCGGAGTGGAAGAGACGTCTCGAATCAAGATTCCCTTCTGCTGCAAAGCGCCGAAGACTCGGGCCGCATCTCTGACCCGAAACAACAGGAAGTTGGCCTGGGAAGGAAACACCTCAATGCCATCGATCTCAGACATTTCCCGGTACAGGCGGCGGCGCTCCTTGACCAACTCCTGGATGGGCCTCACAAAGGAGCTGAAATTGTCCAGCATCGCCTCGGCTGCGGCCAGTGTCACAAAGTTCACATTGTAAGGCAACTTCACCTTGTTGACCTGCCGGATCACTTCCGGATGCGCCATCAGATAGCCGACACGAAGGCCGGCCGCCGCCATGGCCTTTGAGAAGGTTCGGGTGATGACCAGATGGGCATGAATCTTCATGGCCTCGATTCCGTGATATTCACTGAACTCATGATACGCCTGGTCTAGCACGACCAGCCCATCCGTCAATTCAAGGATCTGACGCAACATCCCTTCATCCATCGACGTTCCGGTGGGATTGTTCGGGGAGCAGAAAACCAGTGCCTCCGGGCTTTCGCGTTCAATGGTCTCCAGCAGTCGTCTGCCCGGAAATTCATGAAAGTTTTCGAACGAAACTTCCAATATGGAAGCCGCGTTGCTCAGACCGATGATCCGGTACAAGGCAAACGTCGGCGTCACCAGCAGCAGCTTCTTGCCGCGCTCCAGCACCAGGTGAAGCGCCAGTTGCAACAGCTCATTGGAACCGTTGCCCACGGTGATGCCTTCCGGAACCCACCCCGTGTGCGTCGCCAGCTTCTGGCAAAGGCCGGTCGCATAGAAGTCCGGATATCGCCCCCAGGGGCGCTGCAGAACCTTCATGGCAAGCTGTTCCTTGATAAAATCCGGCGCGTCGAAGGGGTTCTCGTTTTGATTCAGCTTGATGCTATAAGGGTGAGGCTTCAGCAGGTACGCTGAAATCTTGAGAATCTCGGGTCTTATTTTCTTGAGTGGATCTTTCATGTCAGTTGCCCCTGCCCTGCCGCCGGCGCTCCGCCGGCGGTATCCTGGACCGTTGCCGCCGACCTCCCGACCCGGAGCCGAACCCGCTATCGGATTTTTTCAAATCGAACCGCAACGGCCCGGGCATGCGCCTGCAGGCCTTCCGCCATGGCAAGCCTTTCGATGGACGGAGCCGCCGCCTTCAGACGATCGCGAGAATATCGGATTATGCCGGTTCGCTTTATGAAATCATACACTCCAAGCGGCGACGAATAGCGTGCCGTACCGCTGGTCGGAAGAACATGATTGGGCCCGGCCCAATAATCTCCCACGGCCTCAGGGGTGAAGGCACCGACAAAAATGGCCCCGGCGTTTACGATCTGCTCCACAAACGGCTTCTCGCTGTCCACCATGAGCTGCACGTGCTCCGGCGCGAGTTTATTGGCCCAGGCAATGGTCTGATCCTGAGACTCGGACAGCAGGATCGCCCCCTTCTCTTCCAGCGCCCGGCGAACGATCTGCCGCCGCGTGAGTCGCTGCGTCTGCTGCTGGAGCTGGCGGATGACCTGCCGCGCCAGCGGCTCCGATGTGGTGATACAGATGGCGATGGCCTGCTCATCGTGTTCGGCCTGCGCCAGCATGTCGGCCGCCACAAAGCCGGCGGGCGCATCCCCGTCGGCGATCACGACCACCTCCGTGGGCCCGGCAATCATGTCGATGTCCACCACCCCGAACACCTTTTGTTTGGCCAGGGCCACAAAGAGGTTTCCCGGACCCACGATCTTGTCCACCCTCGGAATCGTTTCCGTGCCGTAGGCGAGCGCCGCGATCGCCTGCGCCCCTCCGATCCGGTAAATTTCAGCCACCTTCAACTCGAGGCAGGCGGCGGCAAGGACCGGATGACTCTCAAACGACGCGGGAGGGGAGACCACCGCAATGCGCGGCACTCCCGCGATCTGAGCCGGAATTACGTTCATCAGCAAAGTTGACGGGTACGCCGCCTTTCCCCCGGGAACGTACACGCCCACCGCATGCAAAGGCCGGACAAGCTGGCCTTGGAACGAATCGCGCTCGCCGGTCCTCCAGCTCTTCTCCGCCTGGCGTTCATGGAAAACCCTGATATTCCCGATCGCTTTGCGCAGAGCCCGCAGCCACTCCGGATCTGCCTTCTTGGCCAGCTTTCGGAGGTAGTCCTCCGGAATGCGAAACTCCTCAGGGTGGAGGCGGCAGTTGTCAAATTGCGCCGTTGCATCCATGACCGCCAAATTGCGCCGCTTGCGAACGTCTCGCAGAATTTTCTCCACGGATCTGTCCGCCAGTTTCCTGCCGACTGCGTCGCCGGAGCGGAAATCTTCAATAAAGGCCTCAGCCGCTGGACCCGTCAGTATCCCTACCACGACAATTGCTTCTCCATTGAATCCAGCAGGCGGGCGATCTCCTGTTGTCGGGTATGAAAGCTGGCGCGGTTGATGATCAGCCGCGCAGAGCACTGCAGGATCTCTTCGATGACAACCAGACCGTTGTCTCGCAGCGTGTTTCCCGTCTCCACCAGATCAATGATCAACTCCGCCAGGCCCAGCGCGGGCGCCAGTTCCACCGATCCGGAGAGCGGAATCACTTCCACGGCGACGCCTCGCTCCCGGAAGAAACGCTCGGCCGTCCGTGGATACTTGGTGGCAATCCGGGTCGCCGAGCGCGCAGGGGTTCCCGGCTTCCCCGCCAGCACCATGCGACAGCGTCCAAATTGCAGATCCAGAGGCTGGTGCACGTCGGGAGACTGCTCCCACAGCACGTCCGTCCCGCAAATTCCGGCATCGGCGACTCCATATTCGACATAGGTTGGAACATCGACCGGCTTGACCAGAATAAACCGGCAGGCGCCGTCACCCGACTCCAACTGCAACCTGCGCGTGGCGTGGATCTCAGGCGGCACTTGCATTCCGCACGCAGCCAGAAACGCGACACTTGCGTCCAAGACGCGGCCTCGCGGCAACGCCAAAACAATCACGATGTCTGCTCCATGCGGATCTTCCTGTTTTGCCGGCGCAGTTGAAGAGCGCTCTGAAAGTCCGCCTGCTTTTCCACGGCGTCTTCCCGGGGAGCTTCCGCTGAGAGGGCGACCCTCAGCCTTTCCAGGCCGACTGAAAATCCCACAGCGGGCCGCGCGTTGCCAAATTTCCCGATCAGGGTGTCATACCGGCCGCCGCTCCCGATTTCGAAGCCCAGACTCTTGCTGTACACCTTAAAAATAAGCCCGGTGTAGTAGTCCAAATTGCGGACCTCCGCCAGATCGATGAGGAAATGCTGGGCCGCTCCTAGCGCCGAGAGCTGCTCGAAGATCGCGGCCAGCCGTTCCAGCGCCTGGCGGGAGCGGGGATTCTGTATCATCGGCTCAGCCCGATCCAGGATTTCCCTGCCGCCCGCGAGGCGCGGCAGTTCCTGGATGAAATCGCGCTTCGAGGGTGGGATGTCCAAACCCGAAATCATCCGCCCGATCCCCCAGGAATCCTTGTGGTCGACGAGATTTTTCAGAGACCAACCGGCTTCTTCCGACAGATTCAGAGCCTCCACAATGCCATTGAAGAATTCCGCATGTCCCAGAGGAATGATGATCGACTCCAGGCCGCAGCGCTGCAGCGCCTCCACCAGAATCAGCAGCACCTCAATTTCCGAATCCAGGGAGTCGCTGCCGATCAGCTCGATGCCCGCCTGATAGAATTCACGCTGCTGGCCTGCCTTGGGGTTCTCGTAGCGAAACACTTCCCCGCCGTACCAGAAGCGAAGCGGAAGGTTCGCGGGGCTGTCGGCAGCCACCGCCTTGGCCACCAGGGTGGTGATATCGGGGCGGAGGGCCAGCAGACTGCCGTCTCGGTCCACAAAGGAGTACATGCGTTCTTCTGCGCCGGCGCCAAGCGCAAGATGGAACGACTGCGCGTAGTCAAGGATCGGCAAGACCAGTTCCTGGTAGCTCCAACCCGAAAAGGTCTCGCGCAACCGGTCGGCAGTGGCTCGTCGAATTCTTGAATCGGGATCCTTCAAGTACTGGACCCCCGGCGCCAGAGTGCGTGCTTTCAGCATGAGAAAAAGTCTAAATTTACTCTCAGCCGAAGACAATTTACAAGCGGATGATGCAACTTGGGTGAAGTCGATCTGGCGATTGTGGGATCTTTCTTGTAGGCGTGGGAGAGTGGGAGCCAGGATTTCCTGGATTCGATGGCCATCCCTGGGGGCTCCACCGAACTGACCGAGGTGGAGGTGAAATAGATGTTGTTGGGCCGACAACGTGGGGGGGGGACCATGGAGCAAGTTTCCTTGCAGTCACAGGGGTAACTCGCGTGCCGGGACGTCAGTTTTCCGAGCGGTTTATGGATATTACGGCTCATGCATCGACCCCGCGAGTGGGCGCAAGCGGCGGCGCCACTTGCACGAATCTGTGCTCCAGAGGCTGTCCGCGAGGCCATCCTGCATTCGACAATTAGCGAGACCATCATGCGGTGTATAATTCATGTAGACGGGCAACGGAGTGACCATGCTTGCATTTATCGCGTCGTGGGGCCTCGCCGCGACACTCTTAGCCTCACAATCAGCCGCGAACGCTGGTGATGACCTTTCTCAACTGGCGGCTCTCCACCAGCAGGCGGTGACGGCGCAAAACGCCGGCAGTTATGAGGAGGCAGAACGTCTGCATCGCGCGGTCGTCGAGGAGATAGCGCGTATCCCAGGATTTCCAGCCAACGAGCAAGCGCGTCAGCTCAGTAACTTGGCGTCAGTCCTGAACCTCCGCGGCAAAGCCACCGAGGCGGTTCCTCTTCTGCAGAAAGCGTAAGTGCTGCTTGCCCGGCAACCGAGCCAAGATCCCGCTCAATACTCGACGCTTCACTTCAACCTGGGGAAAGCGTACGCGCTCCAACAGGTCTGGAAATCGGCGGAGCAGCAGTACAACGAGGGCATTGAGGTCCTCACAAAGGCCGGGGTGTCGGACCGAATGTATTTGTTCGAGTTCGATGCCGGTCTAGCCTATGTGTATTGGAAAACAGGCCGGTTGGCGGAGGCCAAGTCACGTTACGAGGCGGCTCTCGAATTTGTTCGCGCGTTTGCGCCGCCAACGCATCCTGTACGCCACCGCTGGGAGCAAGAGTATCAATCGGTGCTGAAAGAAATGCGTCGGTGAATGCTCGCGCGGACGCCGTCTAACACGGCGCTGCAAACCGACGAGCGGCGCACAAGGATCGTGGCCAAAACGGCAGTTTCAACAAGTTTTATCCACAACGCCTCGAAACGCCGCCTCAATTTGCTCGTTGCCCTCTGAGGCGTTCTGGATAAAACTCTATACGTTAGGCCGATTTGAGTTCGAGATCCTCGACATCCTATCATAAAGTGTTCCCACATATGGTAACATGACATTCGGGTGGGTAAACATCGGCGGGGCGGCTATGTGTTCATCACATGGAAAGGCGACCATCCGCCACGCCACGTTCACGTGTATCGCCACGGGAGGTGGGTCGTGAAGTGGGATTTGGACAACAAGTGTCCGATGCAGGGTGCGGCGCCGCGCCGCGTGTTGCAGCTGATCGCGGAACTGGAAGCCGAGGGCCTGCTGTGAAGATTCGCACTGTCAAGAACAACAACCGGAAAAGGACCTTTGACCTTCGCAGTTCGACCAAACGACTGGTCTTCCCGTTTTCTGAGTGCGCACCGCCGCCGACGGTTGACGATCCGGTGCGCGAGGTGTTCGTCGACGATGAGGCGGGCCGCGAAGCGTTCACCTATGTCCTCCTCTCCGGTCGCACCGGCACGGTGCATAGCGAGCAAGTGTTGGAGTACAACCAGGACC
>JACQGG010000148.1 GCA_016199665.1 Acidobacteriota bacterium
CCACCTTTATCCACCCGGCGCCGGTCACTTGGCCGTATAACGCCCTTCTCGGAGACTGATATGCTCCCGGCAGCGGTCGATAAGAGTCCTTGTAACGATCGATCCTCCTTACCGAGACCGAAAGAAGTTCATGCGTCGGCTCTGTAGGACGGCCGGCGTTCCATACTTCCGGTTCCATCCACTGCGTCACTCCGGGGCATCGGTCGGGCCGTGTCAATGCTTTTGAGACAACCGGATCGAGCCGTGATGGACAACAACGGAGTTCCAATCGTAGTCGGGTTCCGGCGAAGCTGGGACGCGGGATGCAGGCACTCAATTTCTGAAGACGTATCTCTGGCCGCAGGTTGGTGCAACGACAGGTCAAGCATCCACTCGCTCCGTAGGCCGGTTCAATGGCCGCCCTATTGATGGGTGGCGGCGGGCGGTGACTACTTTGGCGCCACCGGAAGCGTGGCGAACCGTCCGGGCTGAACGCGAACAACCGTCGCGGCGATTTTCCCTGAGGAGGTTACTCTCAAGACTCCAGCAAAGTCTGAGAAATCCACTTTGGGGCTCCATTCGAATTCGGGTACAAATCGCGCCAGATGTCCGCCGGCCTTCAGGCTGTTGGCTCCATCCAAGCGGGCGCCGGCTGCCTGTCTTCCTTCAGAGTCGAGTCGCTGCAGGTCCAGGGGAACGTCTGCAGATTCCAGGTTCATGATGGCAGGGCGCGGTGGCTTTGGTTGTGGCTATGCCGCGCGAAGTCCCCGCGGTGAGCTCAGGAAAGTGATTTTTGCGCCCGAAAGTACTCAGTTTCTGTCGCGAAACTCACTTCGCCAAGCCACGGATTTGCGAACCTGCTCGGAAATGCGAGAGAAAAATTGCAAAATCGATCAAACCACTGGGCAACCAGCGCAGTTTCCCGAGAGAAAGTAGTAGCCATTTCTTGTCAAATACGCAGCGCCGGCGGCTGGCTTGATGTAAATTGGAGGATTCATGCCGCGGCGGAAGACGACAGACACGAGTTCCGGCCTGCCTGCGCCGCGAGTGTCGCGGCAAGCAGGGGTAGAAAGCGGAGATTGGCGATGAGCGGATCGGACGCGGCGCGATCTCTCTACCCTTCGAGACCCTTCGAGCCTGGGGAGCACAAGCGCATCGCCGTCAAGATTGTGGACGACCAGGGTATTGAAAGCCTCAACGGGATGGAGGTGGGCTGATGGCAAGCATATCCGTGGAAAAAGAAAACATCGCCGCGTTCTGCCGGAAGGACCGCATCCGGCCTTCGCTCGAGCATTTCGAATTAGCCGGATGCAAATTGAGCATCCACGTGAAAACCTGATGGTCGCCGGGACCTGAAGCAGAGGATGTTCAGCTAATCACAACCTCGATAGGCAGCTCGTTCAGCTTGGATCTTTTCGAGACAAAGTTCAGCTTCTCGAAACCGATGACTTTCTTTGTGCGCGGGTCCTTTTTCAGGATGACCTCATCCCCGGTCTCCTCGCACACAACTTTTCTGGGCTTCTCAAACCACACGTCGAGCGTGTTGCCTTCCTTGTCAAAAAACACCCTGATTTTTTTCATTTTTGCCTCTCGTAGACTCTCTCGCCTTCCTTGATTCTATCAGTGAAATACGCCGTGACGACAAATCCGTCGCCGTTGCTGTGCTTGGCGACGACTGCGAGCCAGAGCTTGCCGTGGCGCCGGTAGTAAAGGAAAACTGAACCGTCGCTCCTGCTGAGGCGGATTTCGTCCGGTTCACGCAATGCTCGTTTAACTTCGGATTCTTGGCCCTCAATTTCGGGATGCTTCGTCTTGCTGATGAGATCCCATCGCGATTTTGTGACGCGGATCAGCTTACCGAGTTTGGACGTGACCTCAAAGTGAACGTCATCCATTTGGAAACAATGGATCGGCACTATCTAAAAGTTTCGAAACGCTCGACGGCCGGGGTGTTCTAAGGCAACATACCAGAGTGCCGCTCTGGGCGTCAAACCTTCGGTGCCGTGAAGTGAGCCGTGGACGCTGTTCCGTTCTCCGGCGGGGCGTCGATTATGAAGTCACCGTTCCAGTTGATGAGGCGTTTGAGGATGCAACTACAGTCTTTGAAATCGGGCCGTATCTTTTAGAGGTCAAGGCGACCACGACCGGGGCGGCACGGCTCACACCAACCCAAGCACAAACTGCAGCCGTAGAACCCAGCCGGTATGTACTGTGTGTCGTCGATCTCCGTGGCATCCGGGCCGAAGAATTGGACGCACAATGGACGGCCGCACGAGTCGAACCTTTGGCCAAGCTCATCTCGAACGTTGGCAACAAGGTCCATACGACCTGCTTGCTGGTGGAAGCAGCGAAAGCGAGTTCTGTTGGGATCCGCAACGAATCTGCTCTTCGGTATGAACTCCCACCCACCGTCTGGGAAACCGGCGCATCAATTTCAGAATGGGTGGCGGCAGTTGCGGAAAGTCTTGCAAGAGTTACGGAGCAAGTTGACCCGGACGCGGGATAGAATTTCCGGTACGATTGGGCCGTCAGATCAACTGTTCGGGCCAATCCAGCCTAAACGGAGCTCACATTGTGAAAAGGCAAGTAGAAACTCAGTATGGCGGAGAGAGAGGACCGGGGCTGGGATGTGGCGATTATCATCGCCGTGCTGCGCCCGCATAAACAGTCTTGAGGTCCTTGTGAAAGTCCTCCAGATCATATTGCGCAGGGATTTTCCGACTTCGGGCGTAATCCATCATTTCCCAGAGCGATACACCTGCATCTCTGGCGGCACGGGCAAGTGATACTTTTCCATCGCCGTAAAGCCGGGCGTAGTGCTCCAGCTTCCAGTCTTTTATCGCCCTGTAGAGAAGCTTTCTCACGGTTGAAGAGCGGTCCGACTGTTCCGCTTCCTCTATAGCTTCCAGGTCCCGCACCAATTTATCGGGCAGCCGCGTACCAACCATCTGTTCCTTTTTCATTTCTTCGCCTCCCTCGCCGCTTTCAATATCTCGGTCACAACGGCAGGAGCCAGCCAGATCGTCCCGCTCAGCTCTGCAACCGCATCTTCAAGCTCCTTGAAGGTCAAGTGCTGATCGATGAACGCCTGCAACAGGATCGCTGCCGTTCCCAGGAATCGAGCCGCGGCCACATCCGCAAACGCCCTGGCTTCTCTGTCATCAATTATGACCCTCAGCCTGCGCGAGCCTGCGAGCGCGATGGACTCAGCTTCGCCCTCGTCCAGCCTGCTCTTTGTGAGGATGCTCCGCGCGAGTTCCTTTTCCTTAGCGGAGAGCCGGGCGAGACGAATCCAGCCGTCGTCCATGGCTTTCTCAATCTGCTCGACGCCCGGCGCCGAGATTGCCCTTCCAGCATCAACGGCCTCTGCCTTGACCACGGGGGCTATGAGCACCTCGCCGTATAACTGCTTGAGTAGGCGCAGCTTCTTCATCTTCGCCAGAGCTATGAGGACCGATGCGTCAGCGATGATCAAAAGTTGCACCCGTCAATAATTGGCACCCCAAGTATTAGAAGTTAACGGATTATACAAATGTTTGCAAGCGATTTGAGGCCATCATCCTGGCAATCCTTCGATGACCACCAGCTCGCTAATGCCGCTTTGAGCGGCTCACACAAACTAAGACCCCCGGCTCTGCCGGGAGATACTCACCGGCTGAGCAGCTTATCCTTGTTGGCCGGGTTCTCATAAGTGACTTTCCCGCCTACCACAGTCTGCAGGATAGGGATTTCGGAAATTTGATCCTCGGGCACGGTCATGTAGTCGGCGCCCAAAATGAGAAGATCCGCGACTTTGCCCGGCTCCAAGGTTCCCATGACCTTTTCATCTTCGTAAAAACGAGCTGCCCAATTCGTGCCCATCCACAAAGCTTCCTGACGAGTCACCCGCTGATCCGCGCCCCAGACGATTCCGGTGCCTTCCTGCTTGCGCGTAATGAGTTTTTCCACCAGCCACCAGTAGGTGAACTTAAGATTCGCGTTGGGGCGCGTCATGAGGCCAGGATCCGTCATATTGGGATTCGAAGCGTCGCGGTAACTGTAGTTTGACTCCAGAATGGGCTTCATTCCAGACTTGATGATATTCTTGATCGGAGTAAATCCGTGTAAAGCATCCGCACCATACAGTTTCCTCATCCGCTCCACTCCCAGAGTATCGTAGAAGAGGTACCGCGGCGTCAGGGAGAGGATCGGATCGAACTTGGCCATCCGCTGTATTTGCTCGGGAGTGCGCTGCAGCCCATGCACGAATCCAAACCTCCGGCCGGCCAGGGGTCTTTCTTTGTCTGCATCTTCAAAGGCTTCCAGAGTTGTTTGTACTTCGCCGTCTCCTTGAACGTGAAAGTCCATGACCGGCCAGCCGTAGCGATTGGCCAAAATCAAGCCTCGATAATCGCTGCCGTTGACTTCCTTCCAGTTCTCACCCAAACCGAATTTCCAGGCATTGGCACCGAAAGTTCCATGGTTTCCGAGTTCCGCAAACTTCGGCTTGAGCGTGGGCATGTCTTCACCCACCCAACCTACTGCATAGAGATTGGCGCCATAAAGCCGGAACCATTCATCACCGATCCCGGAAATATTGCCAATCCGCTTTAGCGCCCCCTCTGCGTAGGGATTCATGCGCACAATTTCACTGGAAAAGCGAACCCGAACCGGCAATGGGTTGTTCGGATCTTTTTTGAGACCCCTCTGCCACACCTCATGCACCACCGTCACGGCCAGTCCATGGGCCCGTCCCCCGACGCTGGTAATCCCAATCCCGTTGACCCGCTGAAACAGAGCCACCTGTTCTTCCACCATCTTCTCCATCTTCTGCGCGTCGGGCCAGGGAAGCAGATCATAGGTGAGATAGCCGAGCACCGGCATGAAGACGTGACCGGTGGGTTGCCCCTGGGCATCCTTTTCCACTCCCGGCCCGGCCGCCAGTTCCGCGGGGAGCAGCTTGAGCGCGGCGCTATTGACTACACCACTGGTCATGTAGATCATTGCCACCGGCACATTGGGGGCGATACCGTCCAGGAGCTTTCGGTCGAGCTCGGCGAAGTTCTTTTCTCCTGCGCCGGTAGTGGTAAAGAACAGCACCTGATCCGGCTTACCTTGCTTGTCCACTTTTTCCCGCATGTCGCGCAGTCCTTCGTCCAGACTGGCGAAGCGGATGTTGATGGCAGTGTAAGCCAGTTTGGATCCGCCGTGGCCACCTTCGAAAGCTTCGCCGTGAACCTCGATAAACCCCGGGGTTACGGTTTTACCTTTTAAGTCCACTCTCTCAGTCTTCGGGCCCGCCATTTTGAGAACGCGGTCGCTGTCCCCCACCGCCATAATCTTCCCGTCGCGGATGGCAACCGCCTGGGCGATGGCAAATTTGTCATCCGCAGTCAGGATCTTGCCGTTGTAAAGAACCTTATCGGCGAAGCCCAAGACTTCCGAGGGCAGGTCGGTTTGGCCAAAGCAGGGGACGCTTGCCAATATCCCCAGCAGTGCAAAGCTCGAAACCCAAATGTAGAATCTTTGTTTGCGGTTCATCGCAGTCTCCCTTAAAGCAGTGTAGTCCCGCCCCTAATGCACGAACTTGCCGAAGACGGCGGCGCGGCCTTTGGCGCGGAGTTCTTCCTGAAGTCCCTCCACGGCCACCCGAACCACGTCGCGATGGTGCACCTCCGGATGTCCGCCGGCAGTAATTTCAGTCCAGAGTTCGTGGATCAGGTTGATGTCTTCCTGTGTCAGATTCGGCGCATGCGCCCCCAGGTAATACGTCCGCACGTTACCCCGTCCGGTGACAACGCGGAAGACCAGTTGCTTGCGTCTTCTGCCCGGCAACGACTCCCAGATGGCCCCCAGCCTGCGCGCTTGGGCATCCGGATTCATCTTGGCCGACTGGCCGGCGATAATTTCTCCCACCTGAAGATTGTCCGCACTCTGAGCAATCGCCTGAAAAAAGTCGGTGGTCGGCACAACCACCAGCTTGACCGGTTTGCCATGCCTTTCCGCCTGAGCCACGACGCGGGAAAAGAGCAACTGCTCATATTCCGAGAAGACGCCGGACGCATCCATGTACTCACTGCCGGCGAAAGGCCCCCGGATCACTTTGGCCGTCATGACCACGACGTCCCGTATTTCCGGGTTGACCCGCCCCAGGATCCAATCCAGGTGGTCCACGTTATGGTAGTCGCGCACCGGCACCAGAATCCCCCCCGGACGGCATTCCATGGTCCCGATGTCGACGACTTCCTTCTCGCTCAACCGAAATTCATCCGTTGTCTCTCCGCGCCTCGCCCTGCGCCTTTCGTTAATCCGCTCCGAGACGACAAACATGCAAAAGAAAACCAGGGTAAACGCCAGGCCGCTCACCGTCGCCACCTGCTTGGTGAACAGGTTAATGACCGCGATGGACAACAGCAGCAGGGCAATGGCTCCCAGGCCCAGGGGAAGATCCCAACTCGCGATCCGCAGGTTCAGCGGAACCCTCCATTCCCGCGGCGAACGATCCTTGAACCGAAGCATAATGGTCGCCATCCCGTTAAAGACAAAGGACCAGATAACGCCAAACGCATACGCCTCGCCGAGCAGATAGGTGTTGCCGCGGGAAGCTGCAATGGCGACCAGTTGCATCAAGACAATGACGTTGATGATGCGATAAGTCGTTCCATATTTCCGGTGTGGCGCCCGAAACCAGTCCACCAGTACACCGTCTTCGCCCACCCGATTCAGCACCCCGTTGGAGCCGATAATGGCCGTGTTGACCGCGCCGGACAGCATCAGGAATCCGACCACAACGATGAACGCGTTAAAGAGCAGCTTCAGCGTCACCGGTCCTGTAAGGTGCATGGCGATGCCGCTGATCAGGTTGTCGAAGTACTGGGGCCGGACATCATCGGGAATCAGCGCATAGGCCAGGAATGAGACCAGCGAGGTGAACACCACAGAGTACACCACAATGACAATCCCCGCTCGCATCAGGTTCTTGTGCTTGGGAAACTCCAGTTCGCGGTTGAGCTGCGCCAGGGACTCCTGACCGGACATGGCCAGGATGGAATGCCCGAAAGCGATGAGAATTCCCAACAGTCCCAGCAGGGCTCCCGCGTTGGCCTTCATCCCGAAGTGACCCTCCGTCTCTTCGCCGGGGGGGGCCGCAACCGGGCGCAGGACTTCCGGAGCAAGTCCGGGCAGCCAGCCGACCGCATCTTCCTTGAATTCGAGATTTTGCGCCACCGGCCCCGGAGGAAGGCGCCGGGCCTCGGGGCGCTCAAACAGCGTCACACCGCTCCAGACAACCAGCAGCACGACCATCACGGTGGTTACATACATGATCTTGAGCGCGTCATTGGAGGATTCGTGGATACCCCGCGTATTGCGCCACCAGAAATAAAGGGTGACAAGGACTGCGACGATCGCCGCCAGGTGGTTGATCGTCGCGTCCGAAGGATTCCATTCGTAGCCGAAATGCGGCAGCGACTGCGCCACGAGCTTCACGATGTATTGCCCGGCTGAGACTCCCGAGATGGGTCCGGTCAGGACGTAGTCGAACATCAGCGCCGAGACAGACAACTTGGCCAGCGTGCCACCCATGGATTCCTTCACCACGCGGTAAACACCGGCGCGGGTGAACATGGCGCACGACTCCACGTAAACGACGTGCACCCCGTACGAAAAGAGCATGACTCCGAGAATGAACCAGGGAGCGGCGCGGCCGACCGCCTGCTCGGCGATTCCGCCCGCGTAAAAGGCTGAAGAGCCGAGATCGTTGAGCACGATCGCGGCGGCTTTCCAGAAGGAAATGAAGCTGAGCATGATGGTCGATGCGACCACCACTCTCACCCGTGGCGCTGTTCTAGCTTCGGCTTCGACCATACAAAAAGGTCATTTTAGGAGCCCGTCCGAGAATTAGCAACCCGATGTCAAAGTGAGAGACGCGGAAGAAAAATCCTGGCGCCGGGCGGCCCGCCGCAGCCGCTTACTTTCTGGGCGAGATTTCTGGTTATGGTGTGGGCAGGAGCCACCTCATATGACATAGTCGGCCGGCGGAGGCAATTGAAAGCCCAGGGTCAGCTTGTCAACGATCTCTGTCAGCGCCGCCGCGTCGGCGGCCTGCTCTCCGATGTCCAGTCTCAGGTCATAGGCTGAGGGAGAGCCCTGATCCGCGGCGACTTCCGGGCTGTCAACCCTGTCGCCGGCGGGTGTGTCCCCGGGAGACGACAACAGAACCGACAGGAATCCGACATTCTTCTGTTCGGCGAGAGCCCGCATGGAGGCGGCGACCGATTCCGGCAGCGGCCACGCCACAAGGGTGACCAGTCCCGCCTGAGCCAGAAGAAGCACGGTCTCACTGATCGCCGCCGCAACATTCCAACTGGTTCGGGACGGCGGCAATGTCTCCAAGTCCGGCGCCATGGACGTCAACACTCCGGTCAAATTGCTCTCATCGAGAAGAAAGACGGCCATGCCGCGCGCAAATAATATGCACTCGAGCCTTTGCGCAATCCGGGATATTTCGGCCGGCTCGCCGGCCAGCCACACGACCACGCTCTTGTGGCCAAAACGGTGATGACGCTGCTGCAACGTCAGTCGCTCCGCAGCGGGACCCTTCCCTGCCTTCAGACTGGGCGCGTCAAGAACCTTGTAGGCAATCCCGCCGCCCGCAAGCATGGTCCCGTCTGCAAGCACGAGCCTGCCTGTTGCAGCATTCTCCGAGTAAGGATCAATCGCGATCGGAGTCCGGGTGTGAATCGTCACCTCGGCCACCTCATTGTGGCCGACGGAGTCGCGAACCCCGGCGACTTCCCCCAGGCTGTCGGCGTCAATGACCCGGTCCACCGACAGCACCTGACAACTGACTTCCTGGGTTGTGACCTTGAGCTTGTAAGATCTGTTCCGGACCAGCGGCTCCTTTCCAAGCCAAAAGAGGCGAGCCTTGAACTTATGGGTCACATCCGGCGGCATACCCTCGGGCGTGGCGACCTGGCCACGCTCGACAAAAATCTGCTCCTTGAGTGTGAGACCGACCGTCTCACCGGTCCGCGCACCGGACTTCTTGGGCGCACTCCAGGCCTCGATGGTTTCAACTGAGGCTTCCTTTCCCCCGGGCCAAAAGACCAGCTTATCTCCGACGCTCACCTGCCCCGACTCGACTCGTCCCACCAGAATCCGGCGATGGTCAAATCGGTAGACATCCTGAATCGGAATCCGCAGCGGCAGGGCGGACGGCGCTTTAAGACACTCAAAACCGTCCATGGCCGCGACAACGCTGGGGCCCTGGTACCAGGGGGTCTCCCCACTCGGGCCGGCAAGATTAACCCCGTCGGCCGCGACAATCGGGATAAAAACCTGCGGCTCGATGCCTGCCTTCTTCAGAAAGGCGCTACATTCACTTTCGATGTGCGAAAAAACCGCGCGATCATACCCGACCAGGTCCATCTTATTGACCAGAACAACCAACTGGCGCACGCCAAGCAGGCTGAGCAGGTACCCATGCTGGCGCGTCTGTTCGCGAACGCCCTCGTTTGCCGCGATCAGCAACAAGGCTGCGTCGGCGCTGGCCGCTCCGGTGACCATGTTCTTGAGGAACTCACGATGGCCGGGCGCATCGATAATGACGTATTCTCTGGTTGCCGTGTGCAGCCACGTTTGGGCGACATCAATCGTTATGTTCTGGTCCCGCTCCGATTGAAAGGCGTCCATCAAGAAGGCCCATTCAAACTTGACGCCCCGCCTCTGGCAGGCGGTCTGGATCTGCTCCTGCTTGCCGGTCGGCAGCGACCCTGTTTCCCAAAGGAGCCGTCCCACAAAGGTGCTCTTGCCGTGGTCAACGTGACCGACAATAACGACTCGGACCGGGCTGTCACCCGAGGGCATCGACTGCTTTGTTGTCTGAATCTCAACCAGTAGGGATTCTACGGATCTTTGTTCCATCGCCGCCTATGGAGTCGAAAATAACGCAAAAATCGAACCTGCCCGGAGACCTCCTCCGGTTTGTAGAAACACGCCGTGGCGGGTCTCTGTCATGGATTCCCTGTCACGGCGCATGGGTCACATGTAGCCGCTCTGGCGGAGCCGCTCAAAAGCATCCTCGGATTCCTGATCCTGCGCGCGCGTGGACCGCTCGCTCTGCTTCGTTTTTCTCAGCTCATCGATAATCTCCGGCACCGTCTTTGCCTCGGACGCAACCGTGGCCGAGCAGGGCGCGCAGCCGAGACTGCGATAGCGCCGGCCCTTGTTGGCAAAATACAGGCTTACCACCGGGATCTTTTCGTGATGGATGTATTCCCACACATTGACTTCCGTCCAGTGCAGCAGCGGGTGCACGCGAACGTGGGTCCCCGGCGCAAAGTCGGTGTTGAACTGATCCCAAAATTCGGGAGGCTGGTTCTTGAAGTTCCACTCAGAGCTCTTGTCGCGAGGTGAGAAGTAGCGCTCCTTGGAGCGGGTCCCTTCTTCATCCCGGCGAATTCCCACAATCAGGCCGGAAAACCGATGCTGATGGATCACCTGGTTTAGAGCTTCCGTCTTCAGTAACGAGCAGCAGCGCACGCGGCTGGCGCTGCCATTTGGATAGGTCTCCCCCCGGGCGAGCACTTCCTGGTTCTGGCCGACAATGAGATTCAGGTTCCATTCCCGCATCAGCCGGTCGCGATACTCGATCATCTCCGGGATCTTGTAGGAAGTGTCAATGTGGATCACCGGAAAAGGGACGTGGCCGAAGAATGCTTTGCGCACAAGCCACAGCAGCGCGCTCGAGTCCTTTCCGACGGACCACAACAAACCGAGAGGCTCGAACTTGTTGAACGCCTCGCGAATAATGTAAATGCTCTGCTGCTCCAGCTTCTCAAGATGGGTCATCGATGCAATCCGCATTCGGTCTTCTCAAAGCCGACCCATCGGCCGTCCCGCTCGCTGTGGCCCGGCAGGACCGGGGCGGTACAGGGAGCGCAGCCGATGCTGGGATAGTTCCTGTCATGGAGAAGGTTATAAGGGACGTCGTACCGGCGAATGTAATTCCAGACGTCATCCCGGGTCCAAAAAGCCAGAGGATTGAATTTTGTCAGCCCAAACTTGTCGTCCCACTCTCGAATCTGGGCGTTGGCCCTTGTGGGGCTCTGCTCGCGGCGAATTCCCGTAATCCAGGCGCCCAGTTCGGAGAGGGCTCTCTTAAGCGGCTCTACCTTGCGAATCTGGCAGCAGAGGTCGGGACGGCGTTTCCAGAGAGCGGGACCATGCAGGTTTTCCTGCCCCGGCACGCTAAGCTCTGTGGCAACACGCTCAAAGCGGAGCGGGTATTTTCGCCGGGCAGATTCGATGAGCTGATAGGTTTCCACAAAGAGCAGGTCTGTATCCAGGTAGAAGACTCTGGCATCAGGCCTGATCCGTGCCAGGCAATCGACTAAGACCATGTCCTCGGCGCCAAAACTGCAGGCCAGAGCAATTCTCGGTTGAAACTCGTCAATGGCATCCCGCAGCACACGGCCCAGTTCGATTCCCTTCTCGTCCGGGTCTGTTCCGGCCGGCCCGACAGGCGGTGACTCGTTTTCTCTCGCTTCCGGGTTCATCTGGCACGCCTCCTTTTCTGTGTATCAGGCTGCCAGGAAATCCCCGCCAGCTTCTGGCGCAGCTTGACGACCTGACCCATGACAATGACCGCTGGAGCTTCGATCCCCTCCGCGAGGGCTTCGATGCTGCCCAGTGTCCCTTCAATCGTTCGTTCCCGGCAGGTCGCGCCATTGGAGGTGACAGACACAGGAAGCGCGTCGGAAACTCCCGCTTCTCTCAGGGCGGCAACGATCCGGCGGAAGTTTTCGACTCCCATGAGAATGACCAGCGTTGCGGACTGAGCAAGCCAGCCGGCCCACTGGCGGACTTCCTCCTGGCGGCAATGATGCCCGGAAACAATGACCAGGGCGCTTGAATGGCCGCGATGCAGCACCGGGATTCCCGCCAGAGCAGGCACGGCAATCGCGCTGGTCAGGCCGGGGACCACTTCAAAGTCAATGCCGGCATTGGCCAGGGCCTCAGCTTCTTCGCCGCCTCGGCCAAAAACGTACGGGTCCCCTCCTTTCAGCCTTACCACAGTTTGGCCTTTCCTGGCCTCGGCGATGGCCAGGCGCTGGATCCATTCCTGGCCTTCGGAATGGCCGCGCCGTTTGCCCACGTAAATCAGCCGCGCGCCGGTTCGGACTTGCCTGAGAAGCTCGGGGCGGACCAGCCGATCGTACAGCACGACGTCTGCGACCTGCAGGCATCGCACCCCTCGTAATGTTATCAGGTCCGGAGATCCGGGACCGGCGCCTACCAAATAGACCTTTCCTTCTTTTGACACCGTCATTCTCTCACTCAGTACCTCGATTCAGAATCACGCCCACGCCTGCGGCACAGTTTCTGACCCCTGGAGTAAAAATCTCCGGCGATTCGTCGGCAAGAAGTTCCTGCCAGACCTGAGCCCGAAGCCCCACGTCGGGATAGCGTTTTTTTACCTTGGCCCGCAACCGGGCGTAGCGAGCCAGGATCTGCCCGGCCTTGTGACTGACAATCTGATCCAGCCTTCTGGCTGCCCAGGCGGCAAATGCCGGGGATTGGCCGTCGGTGGAGACAGCCAGCGTCAAATGTCCCCGCCTGATGACGGCGGGCATGTAAAAGTCGCAAAGCGCCGGCTCATCCGTCACATTGACCAGGCAGCGGCATTTCTTGGCCCAGCGGTAGATCCGTGCGTTGGCGCTGCGGTCCTCAGACGTCCCGAATACCAGATCGGCCCCGTCGAAATGGTTCCGGCCAATGCCGCCTCGGATCCACCTGATGGAGTTGCGCCGAGCCCACTTCGCAATGGCCGGCGTCACCGAAGGGCTGACCACGCGCACCGATGCCCCACATCCGAGCAGAGCTCGGATCCGCTTCTCGGCAGCGGGCCCGCCGCCAATGACAAGGCAAACTCTGCGGTCCAAATTCAGACTGGCCGGAAACAAGATCGCTCCTTTCACGGCTTGAACGAACTCTTGGAAAGCTCGATTTGAGGCGCGCGGGTGGCCGCCGTCACCTCTCTCCCCCAGTGGATCTTCAACCAGAGCCGCTCGTGGTAGTAATACAGGACGAGGCGGATAAGATTGAAGGCGGAAGAGATGCCGATCGATTCACTCCAATTCCCGGTAAACAGATAGGAGATCACGCCGAGAATCAAAAAGCCCAGCAATCTCCAGACAACCGACTTAGCCCATGAACGGGCCTTTGTCTCCACGATTCACGACTCCAGGTTTCTCAGCAGATCCAAAGCTGTAAAACTTCCTACTGCCTTTACGCGCACGCCAAAACGCTCCCGCAGATCGGTGTTCTGCTGCACCGTATACACGGCGCTCGGGTAAAGCCGGCTGCACAAGGTCCTCAGGTCCGGCTCAAATGCCGCAAAGGTTTCCTCCGTATTTGGCGCCAGCAGGCGATCGTTAAGCAGCATTTCAAACTCGCTTCCGATGAATTTCAGCCTTCCGTCCAGCAACGGTTCCTGCTCCAGACGCCGGCAGGCCGTCAACGCCGACCGCACCGCTTGGGCCAGCCGGCGGCCGGTGTCTCCATTCATGGGCGCCTTGCGGTTGTAGAGAAGTCCGAGCCTGTCGCCGGTCTCGTCCATGCTGTAGTTGGCCTGGTGGCCGATCAGCATCACCCCGGGACCGGCCGAAACGTGGCGGTAGTCGGCCACATCCACCAGCAGTTCGCCGCCCACGCGCTCGCGAATCCATTCGTTGAAGATTCCGATGAACCCGGCCAGATCCAGCGCCCGCGAATCCGCTGCGAAAAACTTGACGTTTACGTGCTGCACTTCCACGCGCCCTCCTCAGGCCGTTTCCGGACTGGCCGCGGTCGCCGGGGCCGATCCTGAATCAAGCGGCAGCATCCGCTTCGCCTGCAGCCGCCCATAGCAACTATAGGCGGCCTCAACGAACAGTTGCGCCTCCTCGATGCGCCGGTGCGCAACTTCGGCTGAATAAGGACCGGCGGCGCGTTGCTGGGCGCGGAAGAGATACTGGGCGAATTTCCCGCCCGCATACGGGTCAAAGAAGAGTTCGGTGTCGTAAAAGCGTGTTCGAAATTCGCCAAGGATCTTGTCCGCGTCACCGGCGATGTCGGGCAGAAAAATCTTGACCAGGGCTCCGGCGGCCTGAACCATAGAAGCGCAGGCCGTCTCTCCAGCTTTCTGAAACTCCCCTTCGTCCAGCAGTACCTGGCTTTCAAAAACCTGCCGCTCGGCGGCGGTCAGCTCGAATTCCACGCGCGATACGACTTCGCCCGCGCACTCGCCGGCGCCGAGATCGCCGAGGGTAAACACGCGCGTGTCTCCCCAGTCGGCATAAAAGGATGGATCCACATCGTGAGAGGGAACGGAAACAAGATCCTGAAGCAATTTCTTGATTTCCGCCTTGCCCAAGCGCTGCAGGAAATCCTGAAAGCTCTCGTCCTTGCGCCGATCGGCCACATAACGGCCGGTGATTCTCAGCACGGCCTCGGGAATGCGCTTGGAGGGTACCGCGCCCATGGCAAGGCCGTAGGAACCTGCGTTGTCGGTCCACCGTCCCCCCAGCACTACCTGAAAATGGGGCACCGTATAGCTGGCCACATGCCGGCTCACGCCGTAGAAGCCAAGATCCGCAATGTGGTGCTGCCCGCAGGCGTTGAAGCAGCCGCTCACTTTGATGTGCATGTTCTGGACGGCTTGGTCCATCTGGTGGCTTTGTTCAGCCAACCGCGTGCGCAGCTCTGCTGCCAGACCCCGCGACGACGCGATGCCCAGCTTACAAGTGTCGGTGCCGGGGCAGGCGGTGATGTCAACAATGGTCCCGGCGCCCGGCTGGCCCAGGCCGATCGAAGCGAGCGCGCCATAGAGCTCCGGCAGATCGCCTTCGCTGACCCAGCGCAGGACGATGTTCTGCTCCACTGTGGTCCGGATCGTGTCCTTGACAAAGCGCCGCGCAATATCGGCCAGCTTTCGCAGTTGCACTGAAGTAATGTCGCCCAGCGGCAGAGTCACCGTTGCAACCGCATAACCCGGTTGCTTCTGGCTGAAGACGTTGGTCTTGAGCCACCGGTCAAAACCGGGCGGCGAAGCGGCGCCGCGGAAGGCGGGCGGGAGAGCCGCCGCAGGTTTCAGCGCAGTTTCCGCGTGTGCCGCCAAATCCTTCAGAAAAGCGGTCCACCGGGAATCGTGGGCCAAGGTGGCGCGTTCCTGCAGCACAATCTTGCGGAACTCTTCAACCCCCAGGTCGCTGACCAGAAACTTAAGGCGCGCCCGGTTCCGATTCTTCTTCTCACCCAAACGGGCAAAAACTCTGGAGATGGCCTGGGCTGTGGGCAGCAACTCCTCTTCAGGCAGGAACGGGTCAAAAAGCTTTGCCTGATGGGGGACCGATCCGAGCCCCCCTCCGACGTAAAACTCAAAACCCCGCTGCTCTTTCCCGTTGCCCGTGCGCGTGACCGCGATGGCCCCCAGATCGTGCAGGTTGACCAGCCCACAGCCGTGGCTCTTGCAGCCGGAAAACGCGGCCTTGAACTTGCGGCCGAAATCCTGACAGTCCGGATGCCCCAGCAGAAACCGGGCGCAAGCCCGGGCGTAGGGGGTGACGTCAAACACCTCGTCCGGGCAAACTCCGGAATAGGGACAGGCGGTCACGTTGCGGACGGTATTGCCGCATGCTTCCCGGGTGGTAATGCCCGATGCGGCAAGACGTCGCATCAGCGAAGGCGTGTCGTCAATGTGGATAAAATGAAGTTGAAAGTCCTGGCGCGTGGTCACGTGGGCGATGCCGTCGGAGTATTCCTCGGCCAGGTCGGCGAGCACTTCAAGCTGCCGGACATTCAAGCCGCCGAACGGAATCTTGATCCGCTGCATTCCCGGCGCGTCCCAGAGCGTGCTGGGGCCCTTGGTCAGAGCGGCCGAGGGATATTGCAGTTGCCGCGTCGCCTCTCCGTCCCAGCGCTGGCCGTTGTCGTATCGCTGGCCGTAGACTCCGCGGCGAAGCCGGGTTTCCGCGAGCACTTTCTCATCAATTTTTCCCAGGCGCCTCAGCTCCAGCTCCATCTCGTAGATGTCAATTTCCCGAGCCAAATCTGCCGGCATTTCTTCCAGAAGCCGTTCCCTCCAGAACTGATTGCTGGCCTTCATGGTAACCTCCGTCAAGCTCGTCGTTGTCCCGCCCTAAGTGCAAAGTCAGAAGCGAATTGCGCCACAAACAAAAAAACCGCCCTGAGTGTGCGTTTTCAGAGCGGGTCTTGTCAAAAGCAGCAGAAAAAAGGAAAAGTCGTCAGGCCGCCGCTTTTCGCCAACCCGCCCGAAAACGCAGAGGCGGAAAACAACAGCAGCGGATGAGTTGCTCCAGTTGGACCATATACCCGACTAATCCCATCAAGATAATCAATATTCCAGTGAGATTTTACCCTCCTACAGAGCAAAGTCAAGAAAATTTCTGAAAAGAGGCGAACTGAAATACTCGCCGAAGATCTCCGGTCCCAATGCTACAATCCGGCCCGATGCGATGGGATGTGGTGATTGTCGGCGGAGGTCCGGCGGGAGCCACCGCCGCCATGCGCCTGGCGGGTAAAGCGCGGGTGCTGGTCCTGGACAAAGAGGCATTCCCGAGGGACAAGCCGTGCGGCGGCGGAATCAGCGCGCGCATTCTGCGGCGGTTTCCCGAACTCGCAAGCCTTCTCACAAAAATTCCGGTACGGACTGTAACTAAAGTTCGACTGCATGCGCCTTCCGGTTCCTGTTGCGCTTTCCAGCGGCCCGAGCCGATTTACTTCATGGTTCGACGTCTGGACTTTGATGCCCTGCTGTTGCGCGAAGCCGAAAGAAGAGGCGCCGTTGTCCAGACGGAAACGGTGACGAGTCTCCGGGTCTGCTCGGACGCGGTGACGGTGCAGACCCGGGAACAGGAACACATCGCTTCGCTGGTCATCGGATGCGATGGCGTCAATAGCGTCGTGGCGCGGGCTTCAGGCTTGCGTCCCCGCTGGCCGGAGTCCTGTTTGGCCATCGATATGATGGAGGAAACTCCTTACAGCCGCCTGGACTTCCGCGAGCGCGACACCATGGAGGTCTTCTACGGCTACAATGGAGAACCCGGCTATGTCTACCTTTTTCCAAAGGCGGACCATATCAACGTCGGCATCGGATGGAAGATGCAGCATTTCAGGCGCCATAAGCCGGGGCCTCCCTATCGCCATCACAGGGCTCTGGTCGAGCTCTTGATTGCGAGCGGAAAGCTGCAAGGAGGCTCCGACCGGAGCTGCTTCCGGCCGTTCGTCATTCCCGTGGGAGGAGTCTGGCCGCGCACCTGCGCGGATCGCGTGCTGCTGTGCGGCGACGCAGCCGGCTTTGTCAACGCATTCACGGCGGAAGGAATCTACTACGCCATGGTTTCGGGCGACCTGGCGGCGCAGGCCACGCTGGAGGCTGCGCAGGCAGGGGCTTGGAGCAGGCGGCAGCTCGGACGCTACCCGCGGCTTTGGAAATGTGAAGTCGGACCGGAGCTTGAATTTTCCGTCAAGGTACAGCGGCTGCTTCTGAAAGACACTTCAAGAATAGATTGCATCGTGGAGGTTGCGCGCCGCAATCCCGATCTGCTGCAGAAGTTAGCCGGTTATGTCACCGGAGAAGTGGCGCACCGCTCCTTTCGGAGGTTCCTGTTTGGGTATTCCGTGCGGCGGCGCCTGCAGGATCTATTAGAATCTGGGAGGGGCGAATCGGGGCAGGCGGTGTGACCCTCCGGCCCGTGCGCGGCACGGTTGAGGGAACCGATCAAGGTCTTTATTGGCTCCGTTACCAGGAAAATCATGAGAGCGGACGGGTTGTTCAACACCGATATGTCATTGTCACAGCCGTCATGGTTTTCAACGCAGAGACGCCGAGGTCGCAGAGCAGGCGCAGAGGCGGCTGGAATAAGGAATTCTCCGTTGCAGGCGCTCGACGGGATTGCCCAGCCGAGAAGAGCCTACGGCGCGTCCGGATGGCGCCGCTGGGAACGGATAACTGGCCCGAGACAAGGACCCCTGCCATCCGTCATCCATCATCCGATCCCCGAGAGGCCTCTATGAAATGGACCGACAGTGCGACGTTTGAGTGGACTTCCAGGATTTCCAACTTTGAGGCCAAGCAGCAGGTGGCGCGAAGCGTGGCCGGCCAGGTGCGTTCCGGCCAGGTGATCGGCATCGGTTCCGGATCGACCGCCTACATTGCAATTCAGGAGATCGGACGGCGTCTGAAACAGGAGGGTCTGGATTTTCTGGGGATCCCAACGTCCCTGGAAGCCAGATTGGCGTGCGCCCAGGCCGGCATCGCCTGCACTTCCCTGCTGGAGCATCGGCCGGACTGGGCGTTTGACGGCGCCGACGAAATCGACGGCGACGGGAACATGATCAAGGGCCGCGGCGGCGCATTCTACTCGGAGAAGCTGGTGGACGGAGCGGCGGCGAAACTGTTTATCCTTGTGGATCGTTCCAAGCTGGTCCGGCGCCTGGGAACTCAGTTTGCCATCCCCGTGGAAGCGCATCCGCCGGCCGCACGGTGGGTGGAGCGGCAGATCCTGGCCCTGGGCGCAACCGAGATTGTCGCCCGCACCTCCGCGGGAAAGGACGGGCCGGTCTTTACCGAGCACGGCAACGTGATCCTGGACGCGCGGTTCCCGGAAATCGGCCCAACCCTGGAAAAGGATCTCAAGTCCATTTGCGGCGTCATCGAGTCGGGGCTTTTCTGGGGCTTGAAGCCGGAAGTCGTGGTCGCAGACTGAGCTTGCGACATTCATGATTGAACTGCGGCATGTCTCCAAGATCTTTCACCTTCAGAAACCGGTGGTCGCTCTTGACAACGTCAATCTTGCCATCGAGGCCGGAGAGATGGTTGCCGTCATGGGGTCCTCCGGCTCGGGCAAGAGCACGCTGCTGAATCTGATGGGGGGACTTGACCGCCCCAGCCAGGGGCAGGTCCTGCTCGGCGGGCATGATTTGACCACGCTGCGGGATGATGCCCTGACGGAACTTCGCCGAGAAAAGATTGGTTTCGTCTTCCAGTTCTTTAACCTGATTGCCACGCTTACCGCGCTGCAGAACGTCGCCCTTCCGTTCCTGCTGCGGGGCTTGGCGCGCGGGAAATCCGAGCAAAAAGCGCTGGCGCTGCTGGAGCTGGTCGGGCTCTCCGGCCGCTCCGCGCATTTGCCGGATGAACTCTCCGGCGGGGAGCAGCAGCGGGTTGCGATTGCCCGTGCCCTGGCCTTCTACCCGCCGGTGCTGCTTGCCGACGAGCCGACGGGGAACCTCGACTCCCACACCGGAATTGAAATCCTGACTCTGCTGCGCCAGGTCCGGGAGCAGTTCCGCGCAACCGTCGTCCTGGTCACTCACGACCCCGCGGCGGCGGCGCACTGCGAGCGGGTGCTGCACTTGAAGGACGGGCGCCTCTTGAGTGATTCAAATCGAAAATTCTAATGGCGCTCTGGCTGATCAGTTTTCAGAACTTCAAAATCCACTGGCTGAAGAACCTGCTGACAACGTTCGGGATCGTTTTGGGTGTGGCAGTTTTTTTCTCGATGAGAACGGCCAACCGGTCCCTGACCGGCGAGTTTCACAAGACGATCGACCGAATCGCCGGCAAGGCCCAGCTCCAGGTTACTGCCGGAGAGGCGGGGCTGCCTGAGGCAGCACTGGAGCAGGTGCAATCCGTTGCCGGAGTTGAAATCGCGGTCCCGGTCATTGAAGCTGTCGTTCAAAGCCAGTTCGGCGAGGAGGGGCGTCTGCTGCTGCTCGGGGTGGATTTCACCGGCGACAACCGTATGCGCGGCTATCAGATCGAAGAAGACGCCGGGACCGAAATTGAAGATCCGCTGGGATTCCTGGCCCAGCCTGACTCCATCTGCCTGACCCGGGAATTTGCAAAGCGCAACAACCTCAAGTTGCAGGATGCCATCGAGTTGGACACCGCCGCAGGACACAAGCGCTTTGTGGTCCGGGGTCTGGTCACACCGGGCAATCTCGCATCCGCGTTCGGCGGCAATATCGCCGTCATGGATATCTACGCGGCCCAGTTTGTGCTGAACCGGGGACCCAAATTCGATCGGATCGACATCGCCCTGCAGTCCGGCCAGAGATTAGACGCCGCGCAGCAGCACCTGCAGAGGCGCCTGGGACCGGGACTCAAGGTGGAGACGCCCGACCAGCGAGGCCGGCAGATGGAGGCTCTGACGTCGGCCTTTACCGTGGGGCTGCTGTTCAGCAGCCTGGTCGCGCTGCTGGTCGGAGTATTTCTCATTTTCAACTCATTTGCCGTCGCTGTCACGCGCCGCCGCAAGGACATCGGTATTCTGCGGGCCCTGGGTGCGACGCGCCGTCAGGTCCAACTCCTGTTTCTGTCGGAAGCATTCTTTATGGGAGTTGTGGGCTCGGTGGCCGGCGTCGCCGCCGGCTGGGTGGGGGCTCGCGCCGTCATTTCCTTCATGGATCGGGTAATTCAAGGATCCTACAACGTCTCGGTTCGCACCGGCAGCGTTCAGGCAGAACCGCTGTTTATAGGTCTCTCGGTTCTGCTTGGCATTGCCGCGTCGCTGCTGGGCGCGCTCATTCCCGCGCGCGCCGCCGCAAGAGTCGATCCGGTGCTGGCACTGCAGAAGGGAAAGCACCAGACACTGCTGGGGCGTGAAACCCGGGCGCGGCGCCTCATCGGCGGCGCGCTTCTGGTTCTGGCGCTGCTCCTTACCTTGACGCCGTGGGCCACACGGCGGAGCGTTCAATATCTGAACTTTGGGCTCGTGTTTGCAGGCCTGGCGCTGCTGGTTCCCTCGCTGGCCCACTGGCTGTCCCTGGCGCTGCGGGCGCCACTGAACCGCCTGTTTGGCGTCGAAGGCCTTCTGGCGTGTGACAGCCTCATCCAGGCGCCAAAGCGGACCTCTTCCACAGTTGCGGCGCTGATGTTCAGCCTGGCATTTGTCGTCTCCAACAGCACTTTCACTGCCAGCATCAAGCAGTCCTTTCGCAACTGGATGCAGCAGAGCATCAACGCGGACCTGTTTGTTACCACGTCAGAAAGCCTGACATCACGGATTTTCCACTTCCCGGCGTCGATGCGCGCTGAAATCGCGAGCATTCCAGGAATCCGGCAGGTCGATTCCGTGCGCATCATCAATCATGACTATCGCGGCAGCCCCATCATGATTTTCAGCGTTGAGATGGAATCGTATTTCCGGCGAGCCGCGTTCATTTTGCAGGAAGGAGACCGACAGGATGTCAGCAACCAGCTCACACACGCGGATGCCGTGCTTGTTTCAGGCAACTTCTCCGTCCTCTACAACGTGCACCGGGGCGATCGCGTCCAGCTTGCGACCCCTTCGGGCGCCGTGCCGTTCAAGGTCGCCGGCGTGATGGAGGATTATTCTTCGGATAAAGGAACCATCGCCATGGACCGGCAGACTTATGTGCGACACTGGCGGGACGACCGGGTCGATACCTTCGACGTGATGCTGGTTCCCGGCGCCGGGCCGGATGCGATCAAGCGCCGGATCCTTACGACATTTCAGGATCAGAAGCGCCTGTTTGTCTTCACCAACGGAGAATTCCGCAGCAAGATTCTGGTTATCATTGATCAATTTTTCGCGCTGTCGTACGTTCAGGTCATTGTGGCGATGGCGGTTGCAGTGCTGGGAATCGTCAACACACTGTTTATTTCGATTTCCGACCGGCGGCGCGACATCGGCATTATCAAAGTGGTCGGAGGGATGCGAAGGCAAATCCGCAAGCTGATTCTGCTGGAGGCATGCTGCATCTCGCTGATTGCAACGCTGCTGGGCGGCGCCGGTGGCGCGTACCTGGCCTATTTCACTAACCGCACCATCGGTCTGAGCCTCACCGGCTGGTGGATTCCCTACAGCTTCGACTGGATTACGGCGCTGCTGCTGTTTCCGGTCATGACGGGGGTCGCCGCAGCGGCCGCCTGGTATCCGGCCAATACTGCAATCGGCTTGCCGCTGATTGACGCACTGGGATATGAGTAAGGCGAGCGACCCCGGGGAGAATCCGCGACAAATCCCGAGGAGGGGCGGCAGACCTCTGTGCCTGCTTTCTGCCCTCTGCCTTCCGCCTTCCGTTTTCCGCCTTTTAATTTCCAGTTTTCGCCTGCCGCTTTCCACTTTCTGCCTTCCGCTTTCCGTTTTATTGCTCGCGGGAGTCCCCCCGGGATCTGTCCGCGCGCAGGCGGCACTGGAAATCATGGAGAGGGTCGACCAGCAGGCGCGCTGCAGCAGCCGGCAATACACCGGCAGCCTGGAAGTTTATGATCGCGGCGGCAAGGTTCTGCGAAAGGCCTGGCTCTCCCGGCGCAAGGGATTTGGCGGAGAAAGCCGGTCACTGGTGCGCTTTACATCCCCTCCGGAAGTCAGGGGCGTCGGCCTCCTGGTACTGGCGCATCGCGGCGTTCCGTCCGACCAGTGGCTCTACACTCCGGCCATCAGGCGTGACCGCCGCATCGCGCCGCAGGATCGATCGGTCCGTTTTCTGGGCACCGATTTTTCGTATGAAGACATGCAGGAGCGAGAAGTTGCCGACTACCAATATTCTCTGATCGGGGAAGAAGCGTCCGGCGCCGGCAGTTTTTTCAAGATCCAGGCCGTTCCCAACAAGAATCTCAGATCCCAGTACGCCTACTTGTACGTCTGGGTAGACAAGAACTTGTTTGTTGTGACGCGCACGGAATTCTACAGGGATAAAGAGTTGAGCAAGACGCTGGCGGCCGGCAAGCTGGAGCGGATCCAGGGAATCTGGACTGCCCTCGAACTGGAAATGAAGGATCTCAAGCGTGGCAGCCGCACCGTTGTCAGGATGTCGGATGTGCAATACAACAAGTTCCTGTCGGACGATCTCTTCACCCTCAGAAACCTCAGGGACGGCGATCGCTGAGCGGGTCCGAAACAGGTCATCGAGACTCGCGGTTCTGACGATCCAATGTGGACTCATGACGCTATCGGCGGCCGCGCTCCACGCCGAGGAAAGCCGCTGGAAGTTTGAGGGTTTTTGGGAGCACCGGACCTTTACCTACTTTCGGCCGGCGGAGACAGGAGAGACGCAAGCGGAGGCCGACAGCCACTTGCGCGGGAAGCTGACCTACCAGTTTAAGAATATGTCGCTGGCCGTCGCCCCAGACCTCTGGATCGATTCCCACGGCCGGATGGATCGGCAATCGGCCAGCCTTTCCGACAGAACAGACCGCCGGCCCGCCGTTTCCTCCAGCGAACTCACCCTGGATTTTCGAACCGCAAGCCTGGACCTGCGAGTGGGAAAACAGCAGATCGTCTGGGGCCGGGCCGATACCTGGAATCCGACCGACAACGTGATGCCGTTTGATTACCTGGATCTCGTCGAGACCGAGCGGATCGGGGTCGCGGCCGTTCGCGCACGCCGGTATTTCAATTCTGCAAGCCTGGATCTGGTCTGGGTTCCCCGCTTCTCACCCACCCGCCTGCCGCTTTTGAATGCGCGCTGGTATCCGCGCCTGCAGAGCCCATCGGCTCTGCCCCTCCGTTTTCGTTCGAGGGCGCGCTTTCCGCCCACCACGGCGGCAAGTTCTCAGTTGGCAATTCGCTGGGACCACACGGCTCACGGCTGGGACTACTCGGTTTCCTACTTCAACGGCTGGAACGACATTCCCAACTTTGCTCTTTTGCTCGTCTCGCCGGCGGCATCAAGCGGCGGTCCAGCAACCCCGTCGCTTGAGGTGAACCTCCAAAGGAGCTTCCGTCGAATTCAGGTCGTCGGGGGTGACCTTGCCGTCACTCCCGCAGGGCTCGGCGTGCGCGCGGAGGCTGCTTTCTTTCGTCCCCAGAAAGGGGCGCTCGATTTCTCGCCGGGAGAGGATCGCGACTATTTACTCTACGCGCTGGGGATGGACAAAAGTTGGGGAGACTGGACTCTGCTGGCGCAAGTCATGGGAGACATCGCCTTTGGCTCAGGCGGCGCAGTTTTTCCGCCCCAAGCTGCCACCTTGCGCTTTCCGGATCGAGGTCTGGGCCATTCGCTTCTGGGACGCCTGGAGCAAAGCACCGGCCCCAGAGCCAGTTGGAGCCTGACCGCCGTCGTTCGACTGCAGGCTGGAGATTCGCTGCTGGAGCCAGAGTACCAATACCAACTGGCCCAGGCATGGAAGCTTTCGGCAGGAGTCCATCTGCTGGTTGGAAGCCGGACGGATTTTCTCGGACAGTATCGAAACAACAGCCGCGTATACATCAAGCTTCGGCAAAGCTTTTAGTAGGAATCGTGTTATCTTTAACCGAGCGTCATTCAACCCAACTTCTTCATCTCAACGGGAGCGCGTCAAATGCAACATAGCAGCGGATTCTTGAAGCTGGTAAACAACGCCAAATCTCGCATTCGCGAAACAAACGTCGATGAGGTCTCGCGTCGCCTTCACGCCGGAGAGAAGCTCACCCTGGTGGATGTGCGCGAGGACAACGAATGGCAGAAAGGGCACATCAAAGGGGCGATTCACCTGGGTAAAGGAATTATCGAGCGGGACGCCGAGAACATGTTTCCCGACAAGAACCAGGAGCTAATCCTTTACTGCGGCGGTGGCTTTCGCTCCGCGCTGGCCGCCGACTCGCTGAGACAAATGGGATACGCCGACGCCGTCTCGATGGACGGGGGTTGGAAGGCCTGGAAAGACAAGAATCTGCCCACCGAACAGTGACCGGTTGGCGGCAAATGAAAGCGGAAATTCGTGGTCGTTTGCGTCCAGCCAAGGGCCTGTGCAACTCCACGTCCAGGTCAACGATTTTGCTCTCGCTTAGTGCCCAAGCCATTGACGCTGTGCTAAGATGTTTCCAACAGATCCTGACGAGAGCGACGGGTGAGGCTGCTGCTGCGCGCGGCTTTGCCATTTTTCTTCTCTGGATCGCATCCATCGGGTGGCGGGTTATGGGGCCGGCGGTCTTTCCGACGCTGTGGACATTTTTACTTCCTTCCAGGGAGGGGGCTTGAAATGAGCAATCCAGAGAAACCGGACGGGGGTACGAGCACGCGAAAGCAACCCGTGGATGCGGGTGACGCAATCCAGGGTTCACGCCTGTCACCGCGAGACCGCGGTTTGGCGCTGTTGGACCAGTTACTCGGTCCCGAACACGCCCGGGCGGCCCGGGAGACATGGCTGGCGCTTGCCCCTGACTTTGAACGCTACGTCGTGGAATTCCTGTCGGCCCAGGTCTGGGACCGTCCCCATCTGGAGCTGCGGGTTCGAAGTCTCTGCACCATCTCCGCGCTGTCGGCACTTGGGCATCATCACGCCCTGGAGGTGAACGTCGGCATTGCCCTGAACAACGGCGCAACGCGCGAGGACATCATTGAGGTGCTGCTTCACATGGCGGCCTACGCGGGATTCCCCGCGTGCTGGGAAGGTCTGACGATCGCCGATCGCGTTTTCAAGGAACGCGGGGTAACCTAGTGACAGCTCGATTCCATGTGAAGAATCGGACAACTCTTACACCGCCCCGGCGCGGGTGATCGCTCCCTCGGAGGCGGAGGAAACCAGCGCCGCGTACTTGGCGAATACGCCGCTGCGATACCGCGGAGCAGGAGCTTTCCAGCGAGCCAGCCGCATCTGAATTGTCTCTCCGGGCACCTCCAGATCCAGCCGCCGGGCGTTGACATCGATCACAATGAAGTCCCCTTCTTCAATCGCTGCGATCGGGCCGCCTCGCGCGGCTTCCGGAGCGACATGTCCCACCATGAGCCCGCGCGTAGCGCCGCTGAACCTCCCGTCGGTGATCAGCGCGACCGATTCGGACAGCCCTTCACCGACCAGCGCTGCAGTCACCCCCAGCATCTCGCGCATCCCCGGACCGCCTACGGGACCTTCATAGCGGATCACAACTACGTCTCCCGGCCCGATCCGGCGCGCCAGGACCGCGCCCATGGCCTCTTCTTCGGAATTGAACACACGTGCCGGTCCCCGATGCTGCAGCCGCTCATGGCCCGCCACTTTGACCACGCACCCCTCGGGAGAGAGGTTTCCCTTCAGTATGACCAACCCCCCCGTTGGCTTGATCGGATTGGACAGGGGCCGGATCACTTCCTGGCCTGGAGTTTCAACCGCGGCGCGCGCCCCGTCCCCAAGGGTTCCGCCGCTTGCGGTCATCTGCTTTTCATCAAGCAGACCCGCATCGACCAACCGCTTCACGACCAGTTGAATTCCACCGGCCCGATCCACATCGACGGCCACATAGCGGCCTCCCGGTTTGAGGTCCGCAAGCAGCGGCGTCCGCTGGCTGACTCGATCAAAGTCGTCAATAGCCAGGGGAACACCGGCCTCGCGTGCCATCGCCAGCAGATGTAATACGGAATTGGTCGAGCCCCCCGTGGCCGCCACTCCGGCAATGGCGTTTTCAAAGGCGGGACGCTTGAGAATGGCGCTCGGTCGCAGATCGCGCCGCAGCAGTTCCATCACCAACTTCCCGCAATGAACCGCGACTTCCTGCTTTCGGGGATCGGTCGCCGGAACGCTCGCCGTCCCCAAAGGCGACAGGCCGATGAACTCCAGCACGGTCGCCATGGTATTAGCCGTGAACTGTCCGCCGCAAGCGCCCGCACCTGGACACGCAACATCTTCCAGTTCACGCAGTTCCTGATCGCTCATCTTTCCTGCGGCGTTTGCGCCGATCGCTTCGTAAACGTCCTGGATCGTTACGTCCCGGCCGTGGAAGCGACCGGCCTCTATGGAGCCGCCGTACAAAATCAGGCTGGGCAAGTCAAGGCGGATCAGCGCCATCGCCGCACCCGGGATCGTCTTGTCACAGCCGACCAGCGCCACCATCGCGTCAAACATATGCCCCCGCCCGACCAGTTCAATCGAGTCGGCGATCACTTCGCGGCTGATCAGCGACGCTTTCATGCCTTCCGTGCCCATGGTGACGCCGTCGCTGATCGAGACCGTGTTGAACTCCATCGGAGTGCCGCCGGCTGCGCGAATCCCTTCTTTCACCTTGCCGGCGAGAGAGCGCAAGTGAAAGTTGCAGGGCATTGTTTCGATCCAGGTGTTGGCGACTCCGACGATGGGCCGGGAAAGATCTTCATCGCTGAATCCGATCCCCTTCAGCATCGCCCGGGCGCCCGCCCGGTCCCGGCCTTCAAGGATCGTGCGGCTGGGAAGTCTAGGGTCTTGTGTCATCGGCGTCTCCGCGGTATGAAAGATGAAGTGAAAGTTGTGGATCAAAGGTCATCGGCGACTCAAAGGGCTTTCCGGGGGGTGAGAAGTCCTGATTCCCTCGCCACATCAGCCTTGCTGATCGGGCCGGATCGTCACCGGATCCAGGAATTGCATCATGGCCCGCAGCTCTGCTCCCACCTTTTCGATAAGCTGATCCTGCTCCCTGGCTCGAGTCGCCTTGAACCAGGGTCGCCCCGCTTTGTCCTCGTCGATCCACTTCCTGGCGTAAGTGCCGTCCTGGATCTCCTGGAGCATCCGTTTCATCTCGGCCCGGGTCTGAGCGTTGATAATACGCGGCCCGCCCGTATAGTCGCCATGTTCAGCGGTGTCGCTGACCGAATAGCGCATGTAATTCAACCCTCCGCGGTACATCAGGTCCACGATGAGCTTCAGCTCGTGCATACATTCAAAGTAGGCAATTTCGGGTTGATAGCCGGCCTCAACCAGCGTCTCAAAAGCGGCCTTGACCAGGGCGCTGACCCCGCCGCACAGCACCGTTTGTTCCCCAAACAGGTCCGTCTCGGTCTCTTCGGCAAACGTCGTCTCGATCACCCCGGCTCGGGTGACTCCCAAAGCCTTGCCGTAGGAGAGCGCCAGAGCTTTGGCCTGTCCGGTCGCGTCCTGGTGGACCGCCAGCAGGGCGGGGGTGCCGCCTCCCTCGACGAACACCTCGCGGACACGGTGTCCGGGCGCTTTGGGAGCAATCATGGTCACGTCGACATCCTTTGGCGGAACGATTGTGCCGAAGCGGATATTAAAGCCATGGCCGAACATCAGCATCTTTCCGGCGGAAAGATACCTGGCAATATTCCCCTCGTAGATCGCTGGTTGCCGGGTATCCGGAGCGAGCAGCATGATCACGTCGGCCCACTGGGCAGCCTCGGCCACGTTGTTCACCTTCAGACCGGCGGCTTCAGCCTTCGCTCTTGACTTGCTTCCCTCGTGAAGCCCCACGGTCACGTCAACCCCGCTGTCCTTCAGGTTAAGCGCGTGCGCATGTCCTTGCGACCCGTAGCCGATGATTGCCACTTTTTTCCGCTTGATCCGTTCCAAATCGGCATCCTTGTCATAATAGATGGTAGCCACGTCAATGACCTCCAGGATTTAAACGGAATGATTGATGCCGGAATCGCCTTCCTGCTCCGCGGCGGGCTTTCGGGCCGCCGAACTCCAGGAAGCGACCTCGGCGCTGTCAATGCGACCGGGACCGCGCACCATAGCCACCACTCCGGTTCGCACCATTTCCACAATTCCAAACGGGCGCAACAAGTCCAGCGTCGCCTCAATCTTGTTCTCGTCGCCCGTAACCTCCAGGATCAAAGTCGTCTTGCTGGCGTCGACGATTCGGGCACGAAAGATATGGGCCAGTTGCAGAATCTCGGGACGCGTCCTGGCATTAGCCTTGACTTTGACCAAAGCCAGGTCTCGCACGACTGCCGGCACGCTGCTGACGTCGTCGACCCGCAGCACGTTGACCAGCTTGTACAGATTCTGCTCGACGCGCTCCACGTTGGTCTGGGTGCCGTCAATTACGATGGTCATTCGGGAAACACCCGGCTGTTCCGTGTGACCCACCGTCAGCGACTCAATGTTAAACGCGCGCCGCCGGAACAGTGACGCGACCCGGTTGAGCACTCCGGGTTTATCTTCAACGTAAACAACCAGGGTGTGTATCATAGTCTTCCGCGGAAAAATAAAGTCACAGGCATGCCCCTCAGGCCTTTATCGGGATCCTGGATAAGGGGTTCTGCTTGTTTGTTTGCGAAGCGTCCCCACGTCTCAAAGGGGCGGCCGAATTTGACACTAGGGATCGGCGGCCGTCTCCGCCAATGAGGTAGGCCGGCGGATCATCGCTTCCAGGTCGGCGCCGGCTGGAACCATTGGGAACACGGAATCTTCCTGCTCAACGCGGAAATCGATTACCACGGTGCCTTTCTCGGCCAGCGCCGCCTCATACGCCGAGGGAATATCGGCGCGCTGGGTGACTCGGATGCCCGCCAGCCCGTGTGCTTCGGCCAGTTTGACAAAGTCGGGATTGCGAAGCGGAGTCGCCGCGTATCGCCGCTCATAGAAAAATTCCTGCCACTGGCGCACCATTCCCAGGTAGCCGTTGTTGATGACAGCCACGTTAACCTTGATGTTCTCCTGGGCGGCCGTGGAGAGTTCCGCAGCAGTCATCTGAAAGCCGCCGTCACCGACGATGGCCCAGATATCGGCGTCCGGTCGGGCGAACTTTGCCCCAATGGCCGCCGGAAGGGCAAAGCCCATGGTACCCAGCCCCCCGGAAGTGATCAAAGTCCTGGGCTGCTCGTGCCGGTAGTACTGAGCTTCCCACATCTGATGCTGGCCAACGTCGGTCACGATGACCGCCTGACCCTTGGTCAGCCGCCAGAGATCGTTAATGACATGAGCAGCGTAAAGGTGGCCGCTGTCGGGCAGAAACTGAATGTCCCGAACTGCGACTTCCCCCTTCATGCTGTCAATGTGTGCCCGCCATTCCGTGTGCTTGGTCTCCGGGACGTAAGGAAGCAGTTCCAGCAGCGTTTCGCGCAGGTCTCCTACAATTCCCACATCGACCTTTACGTTCTTGTGGATCTCGGAAGGATCGATCTCGATGTGGATTTTCTTGGCGTTCACGGCGTATGTCTTCAAGTTTCCGGTCACCCGGTCGTCGAAGCGCATGCCAAACGCCAACAGCAAATCCGCCTGCTGGATGGCGTTATTCACCCAGGATTCGCCGTGCATTCCCATCATTCCCAGGTTCAAAGGATGAGAAGCGGGAATGCCTCCTAAACCGAGCAGCGTCATGGCAACCGGCGTGTCGGTCTTCTCGGCAAACTCCAGCACTTCCCGGCGCGCGTTGGACGTGACCACGGCGTGGCCCGCCAGGATAAGCGGACGCTGCGCCTTCTTGATCAAGTCCATGGCATGCTGAACCACCTCCGGCAGCGGCCGATATTGCGGGCGGTACCCGGGCAGCCGCACTGGAGTGTCGTCCCACTCAAACTCGGCCGTGGATTGCTGCGCATCCTTGGTGATGTCAACCAGCACCGGCCCTTGCCTGCCCGACTTGGCGATGAAAAACGCCTCCCGAATTGCCTCCGCGATATCTTCGGCGTGCGTGACCAGGAAATTATGCTTGGTGATGGGCAGCGTGATGCCGGTGACATCCGTCTCCTGAAACGCATCCGTGCCAATGACTTTGGAGCCAACCTGGCCGGTGATGCATACGATCGGGATCGAGTCCATCATCGCCGTCGCAATGCCGGTCACCATATTGGTTGCTCCGGGACCGGAGGTCGCCACCGCAACTCCAACCTTACCGGAAGCGCGGGCGTACCCGTCGGCCATGTGCGTCGCTCCCTGTTCGTGCCTGACCAGCACGTGGTGGATGGGATAGTCGAGCATGGCGTCGTAAGCGGGCAGAATGGCCCCCCCCGGATAGCCAAAGACCACATCCACCCCTTCTCGAACCAAACATTCCCAGATGACTTGTGCGCCCTTCAATTGCATGAAATCCCTCTGCGGTTCGCCTGCGATTCAAACACCGGGAAGCCAGTGGAGACTTGCAACGGCCACGGCTGGGGAGGACCTCTCCTGCTCCCGGCATGAACCCTTTGAGCAGATACCCATTCTAGCGGCAAATCAAACAGCAGTAAGGCTATCAGCCGGAGGCCGGAAAGACAAGCACTTAAGGCACGAGTTTCGCACACCTATGAGACCCGTGGTACGATTCAGTTGATTCGGTCATCGACTGATGGACCACTCCTTTGAAGACCAGGTCGCTTCCGACCTGGATGAAAAAACGGATGACTTGGCGGCTGCCGGCCGCCGGACGCCCCTGCACGCGCGGATTCTTATCGGTCTGGGGACGGGGGTCCTGGCAGGCGGCAGCCTGCGAGCGCTGCTCGGTTCCGGGTCGAGGCTACTGGACGGAATAGTCAACTACGTCACCGATCCTCTGGGGCAGCTTTTTCTGCGGCTCCTTTTGATGATTGTGGTGCCGCTTGTCTTCTCGGCTCTGGTCGTGGGAGTCGCCGCCATCGGAGATGTCCGAAAATTGGGGAGGGTCGGTCTCAGGACGTTCGCTTACACACTTATTCTCTCTGCCATTTCGGTGCTGATTGGACTGACACTGGCCAATACCCTCCGCCCCGGAATGCATGTCGACGGGACGACTCGCGATGAATTGATGGCCCGGTACGCCACCACCGCCCAGGCGTCGCTGTCGGGCAGCGCCGCTCGGGCGAACTTGCCCGATACGCCGCTGGGAGCAGTCATCAAGACTCTGGTGCCCACCAACCCGGTAGAATCAGCCGCACGCTCCACGCCCGACATGCTGGGCTTGATGTTTTTCGCTTTGCTTTTGGGACTGGCCGTCACCCTCCTCCGGGAAGAACACTCGCGCCCGCTGATCAGCTTTTTCACCGGTTTTTACGAAGCAGTCGCAAAGCTCATCGAGCTCATCATGAAGTTCGCGCCGGTGGCGGTGGCTTGCCTGCTGTTCACCCTGACGGCGCGTTTCGGCTTCGGGTTTCTAGTCAGCCTGGGCTGGTTTGTGTTCACGGTCCTCCTGGGGCTGAGTCTTCATATGTTTTTGGTCTATTCGCTGTCGGTCAAGTTTCTTTCCCGCATCCCCCCTCTTGAATTTTTTCGCCGTATCAAGACCGTTATGATCACCGCCTTCTCCACCAGTTCCTCAAACGCGACTTTGCCCACCGCTCTTCGGGTTTCCGAACAAAATCTGGGAGTTCCCCGAGGCATTAATTCCTTTGTATTAACCATTGGCGCAACTGCAAACCAGAATGGAACCGCCCTTTACGAAGGCGTCACTGTTTTGTTTCTGGCCCAGCTTGCCGGAGTAGAGCTGACGTTTGCCCAGCAACTGATGGTGGTTTACCTGGCGATTCTGGGCGGCGTCGGGACGGCGGGAGTCCCTTCAGGTTCCATTCCCTTCATCATCGTGGTGCTGACGACGGTGGGAGTGAATCCGGCCCTGATTGCCGTGATCCTGGGCATTGACCGCCTGCTGGACATGTGCCGGACGACCCTGAATGTGGTGGGCGACCTGACAGCGGCAACTTATATTGCCAAGTCAGAAGGAGCGCCTTTACTCCCGCCGCTGGCCGGGCAGCCCACCTAGCAGATCGCAGATCAGGCTGCCATTGTTGCCATCGGTTCATGGTGGCTTCGTTTTCAGGATGCGCCTCTGGAGTCGCCCCTCCCACCCAGGGTGTCCTAGTTTGAGATCGGTCATCGAATCCAGGACAAAACGGCGCAGCCTGTCAGGCTGATCTCTTCACCAGCTCCTCAAAGAAGGAGAAGTACTGGCGCGTTCCCTCGTCATCCGCCGGCCCGCTCAGAAAGCCCAGAAGAATGAGGACCCCCGCTCCCGAAATCATTGCCGGGAGGGCAGGCAGAAAGCCGAATGTCCAGCTTTTCTGGAGCCCAAACCAGCCAAAGGTCAGGCCCAGCAAAACGACCTGCGAGACGATCACAGACCAGATCGCGGCCTGTTTGGTGCATCGCTTCCAGTACAAAGCCGCAATAGTGGGAGCGAGAAGGCAGGCAAAACCGGCAAAAGCGAATTCCACAATTCGAATAATCGCCAGGGGGTTCCGGAGGGAAAGAACAAATGACACAACAGTCAGCGCAAGCACAAGGACCCGGCTGATCCGAACTTGGTTCTTCTCGCAGGTACCGCGGAACTTGGTCCGGGTGAGAAAATCTCGAACAATGATCGTCGTCAGACTCAGAAGCTGCGAGTCCATCGTGGACATCATGGCCGAAAAAACCGCTGCGCCCAGAACGCCCATCGCCCAGGTTGGAGCATACTGGCTCAAAAGCAGGGGCAAGATGGCGTCGGCCTCCCGCCCTTGCAAATTGGGGATCAAGGCATGCCCCCACATTCCCAGAAAGGCCATGGAAAAGAAAATAAGAAAAGCAGGGGCCGGGTAGATCATCATGATCTGGCGCAACGCTTTCGGATTTTGCCCCGTCAACAGGCGCATAAAGACCTGCGGAAACATGGGGACGCAAAAAGCGGTCACAAGACCGTAGCTGAAAAACTGCTTCCAGCCCATCCTGTCTCGCCGATAAAGTTCTGGAAAGTTCTCAATCACCTTCTCGGTGGCGGCCGCGGGCCCGCCCAGGCTCTGGGCAATGACCACAAAAATTAACACTCCCCCCACAATGAAGACGGCCGTTTGGAGCGTGTTGACCCAGGCCGCGCCTCGCATTCCTCCCATGATCAGGTAGATCATGACAACAACGGAGACAGCCAGAGCGCCTGCCCAGAAGGGAATAAACCCGTCTGTCAGGGCCTGCAAGGTAATGCCGGCACCTGTCAAGCCGGTCATCAGATAAGGCACAGTGTAGACGATAATGATCACTGCGATGAGCACGGCCAGACCTGGCGATTTCCATCGGCCTGCAACGATTTCGGAGATTGTCATATGGCCAAAATGAACGCCCAGAGGCCACGCCCGGCGACCCAGCAAATAAAAGAACATGGGGGTCATCCACGCCCAGGAGGTGACAAAGTACGGCCATGCGACCCAGCCGACGTGGTAGGCATTGCCGGGGTGGCCGATAAAAGTAACGGCCGAGATGTTGGCGCCGAACACGGTCGAAAAAAGGACCAAGGTTTTAAGCTGACGCCCCGCCATGTGGAAGTCTTCCATCGTGGCCCGGCTGGCGCGCCCACTCGTGTACCCAATGAGCACAATCGCCAGCATGTAGGCTGCAACGATGGCAAGTACGACCGCGACCTGTCCTGTCATCCCATCCTCTTACTTCCCTTCTTCTTCTCCCCACAGTCTGACCGTGAAATAGACGAGGACGTAGCCGGCCACCCAGATGGCAATGTGGTAAAGGTTGGCAAGATCGATCCAGCCGAACAGGATCGGCTGAAAAGTTTCATCCCACCACCAGAAGTCCGTCCGAGCCAGCATCAGGGCAGTGGCCAGAAGGAAGAGAACTTTTCCTCTTCGGCTCATATGCTCGAGAAACCTTCAATAAGGTTATTGCTTGACGTAGATCGAGAGGTACTTGATCTTGCCGCCTTCCAGTTCGTAGATGTTGGTCCCCACCAGGTAGAGCGACTTGCCATCCGGCTCCTCGCCTGTTCTCACCCACTCGGCCGCCGCGAAATTGCCGCGCACCATGATGAGACCGTAGCGCATTACCATATGACGTCGCAACTTGCCCTTGGCCGCCCAGTCTGCAAGCGTCTTATCAACCGCATCTCTCCCAACAGAAATTTGGTCGCTTTTCCAGATTGTCGGATTGTCGGCGAATATCGAGCGGAGGCGATCAAGATTCCACATCGTGTGCTCGGCGCGGTAGATCTCAATTACCTCCAGCGTTTGGCGCTCCTCGTCAGTCAATTTGCCCCTATCCACCAGTCTCATGGGCTGCAGTTGCGGGACCGGCGCATTGGCTTGTGCCGCCGGCTTGGCAGGCGTCTCGGGCTGTACGAAAGGTGCAGCGGCAGCCAACAGCGGCAGCAACGGGGTTACAGCGGGTGGAGAAACCTTCGACGCTGCCAGCATCAGGAGCCAAAAGGTGATTACCATTCCAGCGATTGGTTGGCGATAGGTCCTTTCGCGCGTTGTTCTCTCCTCAGCTCTTTCTCTTAATGTACCCAGGGCGCACTTAGGAGAATTTCTATCGCAAAGGCAGGTGCGCGAGCAAGGGAATTCTCCCGGCCTGTCCAGCAGCCGGTCCGGCGCCGGCCTCAACAGCAAGGTATGCCCTGGAGCTGGCCACCTGAGCGGCCTCTCGGGAAAGTTGGAAGCTTTCAGAAACGGGACTATACTGAGGCCGAAAAAATGAGGCCAACTGACGGTCACAACCGAAGAACTCCGGGAAGGCCAACGTGCAAGGGATTGAACCGGAGGCGGACACCAATATCGCCGGGCTCGGGCTCATCAAGGCACTGCAGGCGCAAGGGAACCAGATGTGCGTCAACATTCGGAGGGAAAAACCATGCTGTTAAGCGATATCGAGTTGCACCAAGCCACCACGCTCGAGCAAGCCTCGGAATTGATGGCGCGTTACGCGCCGGGTGGGCGCTTACTGGCCGGGGGAACTGACCTGCTGGTTGATCTCAAGACGGGCAGGGTCCACTCAAATCACGTAGTTTCGATTCAACGGATCGCCGCGTTGCGGGGCATATCGGTCGCCAACGGGGAAATGAGAATCGGGGCGCTTACCACGGCCAGCCAGTTGGCCTTTTCTGCGGTTGTCCAGGAGCAATTTCCGGCGATCCTGGATGCCACGCGCGATATGGCGGCTCCGCAGATTCGAAACATGGCCACCGTAGGGGGCAACATCGCCAGCGCTGTTCCGTCCGGCGACCTCCCGCCGATTCTGATAGTGATGAACGCCTCGGTGATACTGTGGTCGCCATCGGGCGCGCGCGAAGTGCCGCTGGACAGCTTCTTTGTCGGCCCGCGCGAGACCGTGCGGCGCGAGGAAGAAATTCTGACGGAGATTCGCGTGCCTTTTCCGCCCCGGGGATTTGGGGCCGCCTACCAGCGGTTCGCGCTCCGGGAGGCGAATGCGTGCGCGGTGGCAGCCGTCGCGGCCAGTCTTTGGTGCAATGAGGACCGCTCAATTCGCGACGCGCGCATCTGCGTGGGGGCGGCGGCCCCCACCCCGAAGCTGGTTCCCGCAATCAACACTCTGCTGGCGGGAAAACTGCCGGACGAAAAGGCGATCCAGAGGGCGGCAGGGGCAACCGTGGAAGCGTGCCGGCCGATTTCCGACATCCGCGGCTCGGCCGAATACCGGCGAGAACTGATCGGTGTCTTGACCCGGCGGGCGCTTCAAAGCGCGCGGCAACGGGCCCTGGGAGGAAAGCAATGATTCGGACCTATACGCTAACTGTCAACGGCCAGGCGCGGGTCGTGGCCATCGCGCCGGGCGAAATATTGGCGGACGTGCTGCGGGACAAGCTGGGGCTGACCGGAACCAAGAAAGCCTGCAACCTGGGAGACTGCGGCGCCTGCACCGTCCTGGTGGACGGCGAACCGATGACGAGTTGCCTTCTGCTGGCAAGCGAGATGGAGGGCAAAGCGATCACAACAATTGAAGGCGTGGCACAAAATGGCGGGCTGGCCCCTATCCAAAAGGCTTTCATCCACGAAGGAGCGGTCCAGTGCGGCTACTGCACGCCGGGCATGATCCTGGCGGCGACTGCCTTGCTCGAAAAGAACCCGCAGCCCACGGTGGAGGAAATCAAGGATGGTCTGGCCGGCAACCTGTGCCGCTGCACCGGCTACGCCGGCATCATTCGGGCCGTCCGGCGCTGTGAGAACTACCGAGACGACGGCACCTGCGCCAAGAAGGAGGCCATGCCGGAGAACACCCGCTATAGAAGCGTAACCCTCTCAATGCCGCGCGTCGATGCTGCTGACAAGGTTACGGGGCGAGCGCTGTACACCGCCGACATCACACTGCCCAACATGGCGTACGGCAAGATTCTGGGTTCCCCCATCGCGCACGGCCGCATCAGGGGGATTAATGTTTCAAAGGCCAGGGCGCTACCGGGCGTTCTGGCAGTCATTACGGGAACCGATGTGCCGGACACACGGTACGGCGTCTCGCCCGCCCGTTACGACGAATATGTCCTGGTGAAGGACAAGGTTCTCCACGAGGGGGACAATGTGGCGGCCGTGGCCGCTGTGGACGAGAAGACAGCCGAGAGGGCGCTCTCGCTCATTGAGGTCGACTACGAAGAACTGCCTCCTGTGCTGGACGTCTTCGAGGCTGTTGCCGAGGGAGCGCCGCAACTCCATGAGCGCTACGAGCGCAATATCAACACAGTCGTGGAGCAGAATTTCGGCGACGTGGAGAAGGCCTTTGCGGAGTCGGACTGTGTCCGGGAAGAAACATTCACCGGCAATCATGTTTACCAGCAGCCGCTGGAGCCGCATGCTTCCCTGGCCTACTGGGAATACGATGGCACGCTCGTGCTCTACACCTCGACTCAGGTGCCGCATTACGTCCAGTACATGATGGCCCACGTGCTGCACATTCCGCTGGGCAAGGTTCGAGTCATCCGGCCGGCGGTGGGCGGGGGCTTTGGGGTCAAGGCGGCCACTTCCCCGCTGGACCTTTGCGCGGCCCTCCTGAGCAGGATCACAGGACGACCGGTGAGGATGGTTTTCACGCGCGAAGAAATGATGCGCTACGGCCGCGGGCGCCACAAACAGCACATGAAGATGAAACTGGGTGTGGATGGCAGCGGCAAGATCAAGGCTTTCCAGAATGAAATCTATCTGGATGGCGGGGCGTACACCTCGTTCGGCGTAGCCACCGCCTACTACGCGGGCAGCATGATGCCGACGCTGTATCACATTCCTAACTACAAGTACACCGGATATCGGGTGATGACCAACAAACCCGCCTGCGGCGCCATGCGCGGGCACGGTGTCCCCCAGCCGCGCTTCGCCTTCGAATGCCTGCTCAATATGCTTGCGGAGGATATCGGCATTGACCCCATCGAGATTCGCCTTCGCAACGCGATGACTCCCAACACACGGAGCGTCAACGACCTGGATATCCAGAGCTGCGAGTTTGCGGCAACGCTGAAGTCCGTTTACGAAAAGTCGGGTTGGAAAGAAAAGTACGGCAAGCTGCCCCGGGGCAGAGGGATCGGGATCGGCTCGGGAGGGTTTGTCTCCGGAGCGGGTTACGCCATCTATCGGGGTCAGGTGCAGCTCTCGCACGAAAAGCCGCGCGAGCCATTCGTGAAAAAACCGATCTTTCCGCACGCCAATGCAGTGGTCAAAGTGAACGAGGATGGCATGGTCGTGATCGTGATGATCGGGGCGGCCGAAATCGGGCAGGGAGGCAACACCGTCCTGGTCCAGATTGCCGCCGAGGCGCTTGGCATTCCCGCTTCCCGCATCCGCATCCGGAGCGAGGACAGCGATATCTCGCCGATTGATCTGGGCGCCTACTCCTCCCGTGTCACACTGATGGGTGGAAACGCGGTCGCAACGGCGGCGGCGATGGTTGTGGACCGGATGAAACCGTATGCCGTCGCGATGCTCGGTTGCGGCGAGGCGGAAGTGAGAGCCCTCGACGCCAAGATGTTTGTCGCCGGCGACGAAAGCCGCAGCGTGCCCTGGGAAGAGGTTGCCCGGAAGTACTTCAACGACAAAGGGCCGCTGGTGGGCACCGGGTGCTACAAGCCACCCGAGGGCTTGGGGGGCGATTACAAGGGGTCGACGGTTGGCACAAGCCCGGCCTATTCCTTCGGGAGCTCGGTGTGCGAGGTTTCCGTGGACATGGAAACCGGCAAGGTGAAGATTTTGCGTTTTACAGACTTCCACGACTGCGGCACGCCCATTAACCCTCAGATGGTTCACGGCCAGGTTGAGGGTGCCATCGTGATGGGAGCCGGCGAAACGATCCTGGAAGACGTGCAATTTGATGAAAAGGGGCGCATCCTTAATCCCAACCTGCACGGCTATTTGATAATGAGCATCAAGGACGCGCCGGAAATCTTCAGCGGTATTGTGGACTCCTATGAGCCCGGCGGCCCATTCGGAGCCAAAGAGATCGGTGAAGGGAGCACGTTGCCGGTGCTCGGGGCAGTCGGCCATGCCATTGCCAACGCCAGCGGCGTCTGGATCAAAGACCTGCCGATCACTCCAGAAAAGATATTGAAGGCAATCCGGGCCAGGCAGCCGACCAAGGAGCCCGGCGTTGTTTCAGGCAGCGCGCTGGTCCGATTGGAAGACTGAAAAAGAAGGGGCAGAGCGGTACGATCCAGGAGTGAAGAGATGGTAGGGCGGGCGCCAGCAAGTCTATCGCAAGCGGGTGGGCCGCGTTGGGACGGCGGGAGTCCCTTTGGGTCCCATAGCCATCTTCCGCACAGGCGCAGATGATATTGCGGATTCCAGCGTGGATCGGCAGGGAGACTCTTGTGAGTGATCCTTCCTTTAAGTGGAGCTTGGCATTTCGGCGGCGGTCGGTATTTTCCACTCTGCTGGCGATACTCCCGCTGCTCTTGGCAGAGACCTTGTTGGGCCAAGACAACAGCCGCCTGCCTCCCCCTTTGGCTACTCCTTCCGTTGCCAAGCGCTCCCGGATCGTTCCCCGGCCTCAAGGAGCGCAGTTGAAGGTTCCGGCAGGCTTTCGAGTCGAAATCTTCGCCGACGGTCTGAACCAGCCACGCTGGATGGCGCTGTCACCCGGCGGGGATCTCTTTGTCGCCGAATCGCTCGCCAATCAAATCAGTGTCTTTCCGGCTGCAAAAGACGGCAAAGCGGGGCCGCGCGCCAGTTTCACTACCGAGGTCAGCGCGCCGTTTGGCATGGCTTTCTACGGGGATTACCTTTACGTTGGCAATACCGATTCCGTAGTCCGGTTCAAGTACCGGCCGGGGCAGTTGAAAGCCGAAGAATCTCCCGAGAAAATTGTCGAACTCCCGGCCGGAGGGGTCGTGCCTGACCGCGGAGGAAAAGGCCATTGGACCCGCACTGTCATTTTCTCTCCCGACCAGAAGAAAATGTACGTTGCCGTCGGCTCCGCCACCAACAATTCGATTGAAAATGACAGCCGAAGGGCCGCCATCAATGAATACAACCCGGACGGCACGGGACACCGTATTTTTGCTTCCGGCCTGCGCAACCCGGTAGGTCTTGCGTTTTATCCCGCGAGCAGCCTGCTTTGGGTGACCGTCAATGAGCGTGATCGCCTGGGGGACGACCTGGTGCCGGACTTTCTGACATCGGTGAGAGAAGACGGTTTCTACGGCTGGCCCTACTCTTACATTGGGCAGAATTATGATCCCGATCACGCCGGCAAGCGACCTGACCTGGTTGAGAAGGCAATCGTCCCTGATGTTCTGCTTCCGCCCCACGGAGCGTCGCTCGGTCTCTTGTTTTACACAGGCGCTCAGTTTCCAGTCCAATACCGCAACAGCGCTTTTGTAGCCCTGCACGGCTCCTGGAATCGGTCCAGTTTCAACGGCTATCAGGTCGTCCGCGTTCCGTTCAACAACGGACGCCCCGCAGGAAAACCGGAGACCTTTCTTTCAGGATGGATTGTGAGTGACCCGGATTCCACAGTCTGGGGGCGCCCGGTCGGCCTGCTCGTCTGGACTGACGGTTCGCTGCTTGTCACCGATGACGGGGGCGGCAGGATCTGGAGAGTCAGCTACCCAAACAGCCATTGACCCGGATTATGGATGAAGGCCCGTGGCGAGGCGCTCAGCAGAGAAATCGGTCAAGAGGAGGAAGGGGCGCAGGGATGTCTGAGAAATCGCTTCCAGAAGGGACAGTTCTGATATTCGTGCTTTTCGCGAGGGACAGAACGGGCTCTTCTGGGGCCGGTGGGCACAGTCTGGACTGAAAACGAGAGTGGAACTGTCCAAGGGGATGTGGTCCGAAGTATACTTGCAGCTGCCCAGAAGTCCAAAACGGAAATCCTGGATAAAAAGGAGGTAGCGATGCCAGAGTACTCTATTGGGGAATTTAGGGATTTTAGAATTCCCCCGGGGATTGGGAAGAAGATAGTTGCTATCACTGCCGTGATTGTCGCCCTCATTTTGGCGGCGGGAAGCATGGGGATAGTCGGCGCAGGACAACGAGGCGTCTTGCTGCGCTTCGGAGCCGTGACCGGGACGGTCAAGGAAGAAGGTCTCTATTTCAAGATTCCTTTCGCTGAACAGGTAGTTCTGATGTCAACCCAGATTCAGAAATACACCGCTCCTGTCGGCTCTTCCAGCAAGGACTTGCAAGTGGTTACCACAGAAGTCACCTTGAACTA
>JACQGG010000133.1 GCA_016199665.1 Acidobacteriota bacterium
ATGATTTGGATTTCTCGCTCCAGCCTCTCCTGATAGGCAGCAATCGGGTTGGCCAACCTGCCTTGCCGCTCAAGCTGCCTCCAGCCGGGGAGACGTTCCTCAAACCCCCTGCGGGCGACATTCTCGAAATAGCTCTCGACGGTGTAACCCGGCGGAACCTCGAAGTGAGGCAATAAAGTTTTCCCCTTCTCGAAGCGGAAATTACAACGCTCGGCAACCTCACGCGTTCGCAGCAGGGCGTCTTTGACCTGGCCAAAGGAGACTTGCATTTCCTGGTAGGACTTCAGGTAAAACTGCTGCGGGACGTATTTCATCCGGTCGGTATCGTTGACGGTCTTGCCCGTCTGGATGCAAAGCAGCACGTCATGGGCGAACGAGTCCTCCCGATTGATGTAATGGCAGTCGTTTGTGGCAATCAAGGGCGCGCCGATCTTTCTTGACAGGTTCAGCAGTTCTGCGTTGACCTTGTGCTGCGCATCCAGGCCGTGATCCTGCAGCTCCAGATAAAAGTTTTCCTTGCCGAGGATCTCCTGCAGGCGGCCGGCCTCTCCTGCGGCGTTGTCCAGGTCGTCACGCAGGAGATGGGAAGCAATCGATCCCTTCAGGCAGGCGCTCAAGCCGATCAGCCCTTGGCTGTGCCGCGCGAGAAGCTCCAGGTCAATGCGCGGCTTGTAGTAGAAGCCTTCGACGAAACCGCAGGACACAAGCTTGACCAGATTGTGATATCCGGTCGCGTCTTTGGACAGCAAGACCAGGTGGTTGCTGTTGTCGGAGCGGCCGTTTCTGCTGCGGTGCCCCTCCCGCGCGACATACACCTCGCAGCCGATGATCGGGTTGATCCCCGCATCCAGGGCGGCATCGTGGAATTCGACGGCGCCGAAAAGATTCCCGTGATCGGTAATGGCCAGTGAATCCATTTCGAGCTGTCGGGCCCGTTCCATCAGAGCGCTGATCTTGCAGGCCCCATCCAGCAGGCTATAGTCGGAATGGAGGTGAAGGTGAACAAAATCACTCTTCATGACGACCCGCCGCGAAGTGTGGCGGCCGGATGCGGCGCGGGACAACCCATCGCGGCCAAACCCTCATTCCGCATTCCGCACTCCACACTCCGCATTCGCTTCATCGACGAAGTCCCTCGATCATTCCACATTCCGCACTCCGCACTCGCTTCATTCCCACTCAATCGTGCTCGGAGGTTTTGAACTGACATCGTAGACTACGCGATTGACGCCGCGCACTTCGTTGACGATGCGGCTGGAGATGCGGGACAACAATCCATGGGGAAGGTCGACCCAGTCGGCCGTCATTCCGTCCTGGCTGTGCACGGCTCGAACGGCGACGACGTTCTCATAGGTGCGTCCGTCGCCCATGACTCCCACGCTGCTGATGGGAAGCAGCACGGCAAAGGACTGCCAGATTTGCTGGTACAGGCCGGCGGCGCGGATTTCCTCCTCCACAATCTTGTCGGCCCGTCGAAGCACGCCGAGCCGTTCTTCCGAGACAGGTCCCAAGATCCGCACCGCCAGCCCGGGACCTGGAAAGGGCTGCCGTTGGATGAGCTCTGGATCCAGGCCGAGCTCTTGCCCCACCCGGCGCACCTCATCCTTGAACAACTCGCGCAGCGGCTCCACCAGCTTCAAATGCATCTGCTCGGGAAGTCCCCCCACGTTGTGGTGTGTTTTGATCACCGCGGATGGGCCCTTGACGGAAACCGATTCGATCACGTCCGGATACAACGTCCCTTGAACCAGGAATTCGATCGGGCCCAAAGATTGGGCTTCCCGTTCAAAAATTCGAATGAACTCCGCTCCTATTATTTTCCGCTTTCGTTCCGGCTCGGAGACCCCATCCAGTTGCGAAAGGAATTCCTGCCGGGCATTTACACCGACGACGTTGAGGTGCAGGGTGTCCCGGAAGCGCTGCATGACTTCATCGTACTCGCCTTGACGCAACAGGCCATTGTCAACAAAAATACAGGTCAGCCGCTTGCCGACAGCGCGATCCACCAGCGTGGCGGCCACGGTGGAGTCAACCCCTCCACTGAGCGCACAAACCGCGTGCCCACCCTGCATTTGCATCTTGACCTGGGCCACGGCGGTATCGATGAACGATCCCATGGTCCAGTCGCCACGACAGCCGCAGATCTTGAAAACGAAATTTCGCAGTATCCGCGAGCCGTGCTCGGTATGCGCGACTTCGGGATGAAACTGGATGCCGTAAAACGGGAGATTTCCATGCTGGATGGCGGAGATTACCTTGCCGGTTGTCGCCACCGCCTGGAAGGCTGGCGGGAGGATCTCCACATGGTCTCCATGGCTCATCCAAACCTGGAATTCGCCGGGGAGCTCCTGAAAAAGGGGGCACTCGCGCTGCAGTTTCAGGCTGGCGCGGCCGTACTCGCGCCCAGACCCGGAGATGACCTGTCCGCCGAGCTGCTGGACCATCCACTGGAGTCCGTAGCAGATTCCGAGCACCGGAGTCGTTCCTGCAAACAGGCGGGGATCTCCCCGGGGAGCGGTCGGCTCATACACCGAATCGGGTCCGCCAGAGAGGACGTATCCCCTCACGTTTCTCTCTTTGAAGGCCTCCAGCGGGCTGTTGTAAGGGTGGATTTCGCTGTAGACTCCGGCTTCACGAATCCGCCGGGCAATGAGCTGCGTGTACTGGGCTCCAAAGTCCAGGATAATGATTGTCTCGTGCACGCCGCCCATTTACCGGCGAGTATACCAACCTTCCACGCGAATTGTAAGCGGAGGATTCGAGGTTAAAGTGTAATATAGGTGAATTAGTGTAAATACTTTAAAACAAATAGAAAAATAAGTAACAGTGGGGTCCATGTTTTCCAGTGAGAAGATGACTTTCAGGAAGAATCGCTACCGGAACCATCGGGCATGAGAACGCGTGAAGAAAACCAGGTCCGTTTCCAGGTGACATCGGACCCTGCCACGCGGTAATTAGTGTCGATGGATAATGTAACCCACTCCCTGTTGGCGGTGGTCCTGGCGCATTCGGGTTTGAACCGGGGGCTCGACTCAGCAGACATGGCGCTTGCCGAGGCCCCCGCGCCCCAGGAGTTCCGGCGTGCGCCCGCCCATGGGTCGACCGCTCCTGCCGTGACCATGCTGCTCATTGTGGCTTCCAACGCCCCCGATATCGATGCCGTCGCAGCGTTGTTTGGACGTCTCAGCTACCTGGAGCACCACCGCGGGTATACCCATACGTACTGGGGGATCCTCCTTCTCGCCCTCGTCCTGCCTCTGCCGTTTCTGATCTGGAACAGGTCGGTTCGAAGCGCCGGCCTTTCCAAGTTCAACAAGTATGGTTTGCTCCTCCTGGTGGCGCTGCTGGGCACCTTCAGCCACCTGCTTGTCGACTTTACCAACGCCTATGGAATTCGGCCCTCGCGCCCCTTCAGCCAGCGCTGGCTCTATGGGGATTTTATCCCGATCATCGATCCGTGGATTTATTTGATTCTGGGGAGCGCCGCCTTTCTGATTACGTCGCGCGGCCGGCTCCGTTTGTTTGTCTGGACGCTGGGAATCGCAGCAGCGTCCATGGCTGTCCTGTCATTTGGGCGGCAGTGGGAGCCGGACCCGATGAGCCTGACACGCGGGGTCTGGTTTGCGGTGCTGGTTGCGGTGTTGCTCGTATGGAAGATTGCGGGCCGGCGCCTGCAAGAATTCTCCCGGCTGTTGGCCATGGGATCCATGGCGCTTCTGTCCGGATATTGCATGTTTTGCTGGTACCTGCACGATTGGGCGGTTGGCCGCGTCAAGGCGGAGTTTGTGCCGGCAATCTCAATCCGCGCCGCCGACGCCCAAGGGCGGGTTGCAGCTTACGCAGTTCCGGGAAATCCGCTCCTCTGGAGATTCGTGGTGGACACTCCCGACCTCTACTACTCCGGCTTTCTGGAGCCGGTTGGGAGGCGCACTTATTCCGTCGAGGCGATTTCCAAGAACTTCCGCGGCCTCGCGTTCCGGCGGGCAATGGAAACATGCTCCGGACAGGTGATGATGCGTTTTGCCCGGTTTCCTTATGTGCGGTATCAGCCGGATCCGGAGGGGTGGGTGGTCACCCTGAGCGACCTGCGGTTTGCGCCTCCCCTGCGGCCCGACGGATTTGGCTCCGAATTCATTCACTTCGATTGGGAGTGGCGGGAGCGCCCCAAGATGCGCCCCTTGTGTCCTTGGTCGGAAAATTTCTGAAACGTCAGACTTTCAAGTTTGACGCGGTACCCTTAGAACAGGCGATCCGGGGCCGCGGTGCAGGGCGGCGCTGGATCAGGTTCCCTGCGGCGCCAGCCGCTCAGGAAGACCTGCCCCACAAAGAGGCCGGCCCGGCACAAAGAGAGCGGCGCGGTCTCAATCTGGACTCGACCGTCTCGAATCGCACGGCAGATTGATTTCACCTCGGGTTCGGCGTCCACGCATGTATAGGTCTGGCCCAGTTGCGCCAGCCGATGAACGTCCGAGTTTCCAACCACGGTCTTGCCATGCTTTCGGGCCCACCGCAGAGCCGCCCGGTTGAAATCGACCGCCCGCGTGTACAAATGGTTAAACTCGACTGCGTCAAAGAGATCCGGATGGCGATCCATCCATTCCCGCAGGCAGGTTTTGAACGGAAAAAAAGGGTGCGGCGCGATGACCAGGCCGTCGCACTGTTGTTTTAGCGCAGCGATCTCTTGGAACGTCTGCACTCGCTCTGCCGATGCGGGAAAGTTGATCAGCAGCACGTGCCGGCCCCCGATGCTTCGTTCGATGCCCGGGATCAGAAGCAGGCCCCGGTCGCGGGCATAAGCGGCCAAATCGGGAGAGTCCAACTGCTTGTCATGAAGCGTAATCGCCAGGGCGTGAAAACCCAGCTCGCTGGCGCGGTCGACAAGCTGAAATGCGGTGTGTGGAATCCTGTCGTTGGGATCCTCTGACGTGTGGGCGTGTAGTTCTACCTTGAGCATTGTTTCGCGAAAATCAGGCGAGTAAAAGCCGCCACAAAACGGGCCCATCCGTCAGGGTAAGTCTAAGGCAACTGGATGTTTACCTTCTCGATCTTCTGGGCGCAGAAGCCGTCTTTTTTTGAACAGAAAAAGTAGGTAAACCGCGCTTGAAGCCCCGGCCGGCGATCCACGGTCGCTGACACCGGTCCCATTTCCCCGTAGTAACGCGGATCGCGGGCCTTGCGCACGTTGACCGGAACCAACTGCGCGGGTAAAAGAGAAGCTTCTCCTGAGACAACATCGACCTTCGGTTTGGGCACCAGGTTGATGTCGTATTTCGGGTTGAGCTCAAAGGCGCATGTGAGCGATATCCTGCCGGTACTGGCCGGTCTTGCGTCACACTGAAACTTCAAGGGATTGTGCACAGCGCGCCCGCCGGCGGGCGGAGCGTTCTGACCGGCCAGCAGGGAAGCGGTCAGAATGATTATCAGGCTCGACCCGAGCGTCCTCATGGCTTTGAGTATAGTTTTTTTCGAGTCCCGGCTCAAGGATGTACTTGAAGTTCCTTGAAGTTCAGGCAGTTCGACTCGGGCCCAGTGCGCTAAGGCGCCCCGCCTGCCTCGGAACCGCGACGGTTACGGGAGCGGCGGGGGGAATGAGAGTCGGCTACTCCCCAAGGTTTTGCGCAAAGTTGCACCGGATGAGCGACAGTCCCCCCGCCGCTCCCTGACGGTCGCGGTTCGGTTGGCTTGTTGCTCCCCCCGGTAGGCGGCCCGGATCGACCTGCCTCAATGGCTGCCGCATTTGCTAAGACGAGCGCCCAGTATCCGCATTCGCCGTAATTAGGGAGGGGAACCTTCAGTAAAAGCGGTATAATCGCCGGCGCATGAAGGATTTCAGGAAACTCTTTCCTCACATCCGCCCCAATCTGGCGCTGCTTTCCATGGCCATGGTGCTGCTGCTGTTGAGCGGCGCCATGGAGGCCCTGACGACGGCGCTGCTGGCGCCGATTTTCAATCAGCTCCTGGGGCCCGGCCCGGCAGCGGGGACCGACAAATTTGACTTCCTTCAGCGCTGGCTTGGTTTTGATCAGAACATCCTCCTGAAGATCTCTTTTTGCATCATCGTATTTTCCCTGTTCAAAGGAGTCTTCCTTTTTTTTGCCGAATATCTGATGGGGCTGGCCGGCCAGAAGGTGGTCATGCAGCTGCGCAATCGCTTGTTTGGCCACCTGCTGGAGCAGTCCATCGGCTTTTTCAGCCGCCATGCGACCGGCAAATTCATGGCCCGCGTCATCAGCGACGTGGAACGGATTCAGGAAACAGTTTCCAAGACCCTCACCGACTTCTTTCGCCAGACGATATTGCTTTGTTTTTTTCTGTTCCTGGTGCTCTACACTGAATGGAGACTGGCGGGGATGGCCTTTCTGGTCGCGCCTCTTGTCATGGGACTGACGGTCGCCTTTGGCAAGCGGATGCGAAAGATCACCTGGAGCAGCCAGGAAAAGCTTGCCGGTATTTCCCATCTCCTGCAGGAGACCCTCACCGGGATCCGCGTGGTCAAAGCTTTCGGAATGGAGAATTTTGAGAACCGAAGGTTCCAAACCGCCACGCGCGGTTTGATGCGCACCAACATGCGCTCCACCGCCGTGTCGGCGCTGAATTCACCGGTAATGGAGTTTATCGGGTATGTGGCGTTTGTGCCTTTTCTCGTTTATGCGCACTACAAGATCCGCGATCCCCTCCAGCCGCTGACTCTCGGCTCGTTTGTCGTGTTCCTGACCGCGCTGTTTCGGCTCTATGATCCGGTCCGGAGACTGAGCAAAATGCATTTGCATTTCCAGCAGGCCTTCGCCTCCTCCTCCCGCGTCTTTGAACTGCTGGAGACGCATCTGGAAGTCCGGGACAAACCGGGCGCAGTCGTTCTGCCGCCGCTGCGTCACGCTATTGAATTTTGCGATGTGAGCTTTCAGTATCACGACGCGGACCGTCCTCAGCCGGTGCTTCGAAATATGGACCTGACGATCCATGCCGGGGAGATGATCGCCCTGGTCGGCAGCAGCGGTTCGGGGAAGTCCACGCTGGTCAATCTGATCCCCCGGTTCTACGACGTTTCCGCGGGCAAGATAACCTTTGACGGCCTGGATATCCGCGATGTCACCGTGGCCTCGCTGCGCAGCCAGATCAGCATTGTGACCCAGGAAACCTTTCTCTTTAACGATACCATTCACAACAACATCGCCTACGGAAACGCAGCGGTCGCCCGGCAGAAGATTCAGCAGGCGGCCGAAGCCGCCCTGATCCATGACTTCATCGTGCAACTGCCGCAGCAATACGACACCGTCATTGGGGAGCGGGGCCAGAGGCTCTCCGGAGGGCAGCGACAGCGCCTGGCGGTGGCCAGGGCGCTGCTCAAAGACGCGCCGGTCCTTATCCTGGATGAGGCGACCAGTGCCCTGGACACCGAGTCGGAGAAACTGGTGCAGATGGCTTTGCAGAATTTGATGCAGGGAAGAACCACTCTGGTCATTGCGCACCGGCTTTCCACGGTACGGCGCGCCGATCGCATTGTGGTGCTGGAACGGGGCAGAATTGTCGAGCAGGGAAACCACCAGGCATTGATCCACCGGGGCGGGCAATACAACCGGCTCTACCGCCTCCAGTTTCATGACGACGACTCCAGGGGCAACCCGCCATCCGCCAGGTCTCGATTTGCTGAAACGAAAACATGAGTCTTTCCAGCATGACCGGCTTCGGCCAGTGCGAAGTCTCGGGTTCGGACTACCGAATCACCTTTGAAATCAAGACTTTCAACAGCCGCTTCCTGGACATCAGTGTGCGGCTTTCCAAGGAGCTGGCGTCCCTGGAAGTATTCGTGCGAAACCGGGTCCGCGAGAAGGTGCGGCGCGGCAGGGTGGAGGCATTGATAAACCTGCAGACTTCCGAAGCCGGCCTCTTCCAGATCAACCGTGAGGCCGTCGCTTCCTATTGCGCCCTGGCTGAGGATCTCAGGAAGGAATTTCAGATCGACGGGAACCTGACGTTGGCCATGCTGCTGCAGTTGCCGGGGGTGCTTCAGGCGCGCAGCCCGTCGTTCTTTCAGGATATGCAGGCTTTCCAGGAACGGGTCCGGGAAGGACTCATGGCCGCGCTGGATGCGGTCGCGACGATGCGGCGGGAGGAGGGGGACCACCTCGAGCGGGAGTTGCTGGACCGGATTTTGGGGGCCGAGAATCTGTTGGCTGAAGTGGAATCGTTCGTTGATGCCTCCACCGCCCGGTATCGGGACCGCCTCTGGCAGCGGCTGGAAGAATACACGGCCGCCGCCGGAGTCAACCCGGATCGAATCAGCCAGGAAGTCGCGATCTTTGCCGAACGGGGAGATATATCGGAGGAAATCGTCCGCCTGCGGAGTCATTTCACCCAGTTTCGGGCCCTCCTGGAGGCGGGCGGCGAAGTTGGAAAGAAGCTGGACTTCCTGCTCCAGGAGATGAATCGCGAGACCAATACGATTCTTTCAAAAAGTTTACATCAAAAAATCTCCGAGTCGGGAGTTCTGTTGAAGGCGGAAGTGGAAAAACTGAGAGAGCAGGTTCAAAACATTGAGTGAAACTGGCGCGGGCAACATCTTTGTGATTTCAGCCCCCTCCGGTTCCGGGAAGACGTCGCTGGCAAATCGGCTGATTTCCGAAGTGCCGGGTATCTCTTTTTCCATTTCCTATACGACGCGTCCTCCGCGCGGGCTGGAGCACGCCGGCCGTGAATACCACTTTGTCGATGGGGCGCAATTTCGGCAAATGATTGCAGAAGACAGATTTCTCGAGTGGGAGAATGTCTATGGACACTACTACGGCACCGCGGGAGCTCCTGTTGACGAAGCTCTCTCACGCAATGAAGATATTCTTCTGGACATCGACGTCAAAGGTGCGCGGCGGGTAAAAGAGCGCCGACCTGATGCCATTCTTATTTTTGTCATGCCGCCCACATACCCGGAGCTGGAGCGGCGGCTTCGCCAGCGGGGGCTTGACGGCGAGCTGCAGATTCGCAATCGGCTGAAAATTGCCCGCGACGAGATCAAAGGTTATAAGATGTACGAGTATCTGATCGTGAACCGCGACATTGAGGATTCGGTGTCGCGGCTGAAGGCGATCGTGCTGGCCGCGCGAAGCCGGATGGTTCGGATGGAGCGGGCCGGTCAGGAAATTCTTAGAACTTTTGGAGACTAGATGATCAACATTGCAGTTCCAGACAATATCGACAGCAAATTCCGTTACATTCTCATTGCCGCGTTGCGCGCCAAGCAGCTTCAAAACGGAGCCCGGCCGCGCCTGGAGACAAAATCACGCAAGCCGACCTATATTGCAATGCAGGAAGTCGGGCAAAAGCTGATTAACTTTGAGCTGACCGCCCTGGAGTAAACCCTTCGTGGCCAATGTACTGCTGGGAGTGACCGGCTGCATCGCCGCCTACAAGGCGGCGCTGATTCTCCGGGAACTCCAGGAAATGGGGCACGACGTTCAGGTGGTGATGACCCGTCACGCGGCGGAGTTTGTCGGGCCGATCACCTTCGAAGCGCTTTCCGGCAGAAAAGTCTGGATGGAAATGTTCGGGCATGCGACCGAGGGCGGCATTGAGCACATTGAGGTCGCCCGTCGATCCGATCTGTTCCTGGTGGCTCCCGCCACGGCGAACGTTCTGGCCAAGTTTGCCGCCGGCGTGGCCGATGACTTTCTCAGCACGGTGCAACTGTCGGCGACCTGTCCCATTATTGTGGCCCCGGCCATGAATGTGGAGATGTGGCGGCACCCGGCAACCCAGGAAAATCTGGAGAAACTGAAACAGCGTGGAGTGCACATTGTCTACCCGGAATCGGGATACCTGGCCTGCGGCGTGACTGGCGAGGGGCGGCTGGCCGAAGTCAATGCGATTGTTGAGGCGGTTCGGTCTGTGCTGGACAGGAGTACGGAGCTGGCGGGAAGGCGGTTTGTTGTCACTGCCGGACCCACCTGCGAGGAGATCGATCCGGTTCGCTTTCTCACCAACCGCTCCTCGGGGAAAATGGGCTATGCGCTGGCCCGCCGGGCCGTATCGCGCGGCGCCTCCGTGATCCTGATTTCGGGCCCGACGCGTCTTGAGCCGCCCGCCGGGGTCGAGTTCGTGCCGGTTCGGACAGCCCGGGAAATGCAGCAGCAGGTCTATCGTCATTTTCCCGACGCCGACGTTCTGATCATGGCCGCGGCGGTCGGGGATTATGCCGTAGACGCGAACCCGCAAAAGATCAAGCGGCAGGAGACGCTGACGCTGAGCCTGAAGATGACCGAAGATATCCTGGCGGGGCTGCCGCCCAGGGACCGGCAGATTGTCGTGGGGTTCGCCGTGGAGTCTGAGAACATGGCGGAGAATGCCGTGGCCAAGCTGAGGCACAAGCATTTGGACTTGATGGTTGCCAACGACGTCGCCGCATTCGCGTCAGACTTCAACCGCGTGCTGTTGTTGAGCCGGGACGGCAACAGGACGGAGCTGGACCTGATGCTCAAGACGGAAGTGGCCGAGCGGATTCTGGATGAGGTTGCCGCGCTTGTGCAGGCGAGAGTTGGCGCCCCGAGGTAGTGCGGCCGGGGAAGGTCAGCAGCCCGCCACTCCGGCGTTGGCGGCCCGCAGCGGGGTTGTTTGCATTGCGGGAAGGCCGAATGCGGGAAAGTCCACGCTGCTGAACCATCTGGTCGGCCAGAAGATATCCATCGTATCGTCGCGCCCCCAAACCACCCGGAACCGGATTCTCGGCATTCTTACCGAAGAGCGCGGCCAGCTCCTTTTCATTGACACCCCCGGTATTCACCGCCCGTACCACCAGATGAACCAGCGTATGGCGCGCCTGGTCGAGGAATCGCTGCGGCGGGCCGATCTGTTGCTGCATCTGATCGATGTCAGCATCGCTTTTGGCGCGGGCGAGCGAAAGGCGATGGAAATGGTGTCGAGAACCGGTCAGACGGCGTTCCTGGTCCTGAACAAGATTGATCGGATAGAGAAAAATCTGCTGCTTCCCAGGATCGACCTGTACCGCCGCCTTGGCAGCTATGCGGAATTTCTTCCGATTTCCGCCCGCACCGGTGAAAATGTTGACATGCTGCTGCGGGAGATTTTACGGTATCTTCCGCCAGGGGACCCGATGTTTTCGGCTGACCATGTGACCGATCTTCCGGAACGCTTCGTGGTTGCTGAATTCATCCGAGAGCAGGTCTCCGAGCAGACGCGCCAGGAGGTCCCTCATTGCAGCGCCGTGCTCATCGATCGATTTGACGAGTCGGACCGGGATCGCAACCAGGTGCGCATTGCGGCGACCATTGTCGTCGAGAAGGAATCTCACAAGAAGATCATCATTGGCAAGGGGGGAGCGGGGATTAAGGCCATCGGCACCCGCGCCCGGCGGGAGATTGAACTGCTGCTCGGCTGCAGCGTTTACCTGGAGCTCTTCGTAAAAGTCGTGGAAAAGTGGCGCGACCAGGACCGCTTCCTGGACACGCTCGGCCCATGAGCGGACCGTTGCAGCATTACCTGAAGTTTTTTGAGGAGATGGGCATTGACTCTATCCGACTCAATCTGCCGGCGTCTCAGCACCCGCAGGCCTCCCGCCTCGCGGGAAAGGAAGGCCGCGGCGAAGGGGCGCTGGGAGTCAAGGCAGGGAGCGCGAGCGAAAACGTCTTCTCCCCTCCTGTTTTGGCCCGGGCCGCGGGCCGGGCGGCCCACATGCGCGAAATTCGAGACGATCTGGGAGATTGCGTCCGCTGCAAGCTGCACCGGCACAGGACGCAGATCGTGTTTGGCGCTGGAGCCGAGCACGCCGAGCTCATGTTTGTCGGCGAAGCGCCGGGCGCCGACGAGGACGCGCAGGGTATTCCTTTCGTCGGAAGAGCGGGCCAGTTGCTGACTCGAATCATCGAGTCGATCGGATTGAAGCGCGACCAGGTTTATATCGCCAACATCATCAAGTGCCGCCCGCCGCAGAATAGAAATCCGGAACCGGATGAGATCGAAAAATGCAGTCCCTTCCTGCTGCGCCAAATTGCGTTGATTCAGCCCAGGATTATCTGCGCCCTGGGGAAGTTTGCCGCTCAGACGCTGCTGGAAACGACCGCGCCCATCAGCCAGCTTCGCGGCAGGGTTTTCGACAAATTCGGCGCCAGGGTTGTGCCGACCTTCCACCCGTCGTACCTGTTGCGCAATCCCGCAGGGAAGCGCGAGGTGTGGGAAGATATGAAAACGATCCGAAGAATGCTGGATGAGCGGCCTTGAGTCATGCGGCTTGTTGAAGTCGCCGTAGCTGCGCCGGTTCGCAGGACCTTCACCTACATTTTTTCCGCAGACCTGGATCTAAGCATTGGGATGCGCGTGCTGGTGCCGTTTGGCCGCAAACTGCTGATCGGGTATGTCGTCGGTTTTCCCTTGGACACTGAAATTAACGCTTCGCGGCTGCGTCCCGTCAGAAAGGTGCTCGACTTTGAACCCGTTCTGAACCCGGAGCTGCTGCAGCTTGGCTTCTGGCTCTCGCATTACTATCTGGCGTCGCCGGGAGAAGTATTCCGCTCCATGCTGCCGAGCGGTCTGAACTTCCGGGGAGACTACGAGATCTCGCTGCTCCAGTCACCGGATCAAAGGTCGCTGCTGGGGGAACAGGACCGCATTCTCGCACTCCTGCAGAAAGGGCCGATCCGTTTTGAAGCTCTGGCCCGGCGCCTGGGCCGGGCCAGTCTCTGGCAGCAGATCCAGCATTTGAAGAAGCAAGGCTGGGTTGCGGTGCGCGAGCGCCTGGAGGAGAAATCCCAGGAGAAGACGGCGCTGTTTGTAAAGCTTGGAGGCCAGTCGCACGCCTCGGGCGTGACGGTGCTGCAGCAAGTCGCCTTGGAGAAATTGCGAGCGCTGCCGCAGCCGATGCGGCTTTCCGAATTGACCCGCTACGGCATCTCCCCCGCCACCATCCGGGCTCTGGAGAAAAAAGCGCTGGTCGGGGTGGAGCGGCGCGCCATCCGGCGTAATCCTTTTCCGACTCAAGTTTCGCGGCGCTCCGAGTTCCTGACTTTGACGGAGGATCAGGCCAACGCGGTGCGACAGATCGGAGACGTTGTGCGGGTCGGCCGATTCCAGAGTTTTCTGCTTCACGGTGTCACCGGAAGCGGAAAGACGGAAGTCTATCTGAATGTGATCGCCGAGGCCTTGCGTTGCGGCCGCACTGCACTCGTGCTGGTTCCTGAGATCGCCCTGACCCCCGCCATGGCCACGACCTTCCAAAGCTGGTTTGCAGACCAGGTCGCCATTCTGCACAGCGCGCTGTCGGCAGGAGAGCGTCACGACGAATGGCAGCGCATTCGCAAAAACGAAGCCCGCGTCGTCATCGGAACGCGCTCTGCCCTGTTTTGTCCGGTGCAGAATCTGGGAGTCATCATTGTGGATGAGGAGCATGACTCCTCCTACAAGCAGGAAGAAAATCCCATGTATAACGGGCGCGATGCGGCACTGGTGCGGGGGCAGTTCAATAAGGCGGCGGTGGTTCTGGGGTCGGCGACTCCCTCGCTGGAAACCTACTTCCAGGCAGTGCAGGCCGGCAAGCATCGCTACATTCCCATTACCGAGCGGGTTTACCGGCGCCCGCTGCCCGCAGTCCACATCGTGGACATGCGGTCCGAGTTTCAAAAGCATGGAAAGGCGGCCGTCATCTCCGACCTGCTGCGCCAGGCGATTGCCGAACGCCTCAAGAGAAAAGAACAAGTGATGATCCTGCTCAACCGGCGCGGCTACGCTCCCATCATGCTCTGCCGCTCCTGCGGCCATGTGATGACGTGCGTCCAGTGCAGTGTAAGCCTGGCCTATCATCGGCAGGGGGAGTGCCTTGCTTGCCATTACTGCGGCTATCGCCGTTCCGTGCCCCGGCAGTGTGCCGAGTGCGGCGGCGAGTATCTCTTTATGGTCGGGGAGGGGACGGAGCGAATACAAGAGATCCTGCAGAAGCTATTCCCCGCCGCGGTCACCGACCGCCTGGATCGGGACGCAGTTCGGGCGAAAGGAGGACACCAGCGCATCCTGCGCCGCTTCGATTCCGGCCAGACGCAGGTACTGGTGGGGACCCAGATGATCGCCAAAGGGCATGATTTCCCGAATGTGACGCTGGTGGGCGTGCTCAATGCAGACTCCGGTTTACGCGTTCCCGATTTCCGCTCGGCGGAGCGGACCTTTCAACTGATCACACAGGTGGCGGGCCGCTCCGGGCGCGGCGAAACGCCGGGCGAAGTCATTGTCCAGACCTACTACCCCGGCCACTACGCGCTTCGCTGTGCCTGCATGCAGGACTACCCGCAGTTCTACGCGCAGGAAATCCGATATCGAAAGCTTTTTTCCTATCCTCCGTTTTCTTCTCTCGCGACCATAGTCGCCCAGGATTCCGACGTGGCCAAGGCTCAACACCGAGCCAGGCTGTTCGCCGATGAATTAGACCAACTGCTGCAAGAGCGCCAGGCGTCCGGCAACCTGAGGATCCTCGGCCCGGCCGAGGCGCTGCTGGGGAAGCTGAAGGGATCCTACCGGTGGCAGATCCTGATCAAGGCACGGGGCCGCAAGCTGCTGCATGAAGTGCTGGAGGCCACGCTGCAACGGCTTGAAGCCAAGAAAAACAACACCAGCAAATGGAACATCGATATAGATCCCATCCAGTTGCTCTAG
>JACQGG010000137.1 GCA_016199665.1 Acidobacteriota bacterium
CCCCCGTCCCCCGTCCCGGGGTGTCACTGCCTGATTTCAAACTGAATTTCGACATTTACCTGGACTGTAATCTCTCCACTCTCAATGGGAGTTTCCGGTTTTGCCATGCTGGCCGCCACCAGGCCGATTTCACGCCGGATCGGCATGGGCGCCCCGCCGGACTCGCGCATCAAGTGAATGGCTCCAAGCTGGACGCCCGCAGCCTGCGCCAGCGCCTGGGCCTTGGAACGGGCGTCTTTTACCGCCTCGTCGTAAGCGGCAATTCTCAATTTCTTTGGATCCTTCAGCGTGAAGTCAAGGCTGCTGACGTTGTTTGCTCCGGCCGCCAGCGCGGCGTCCAGAACGTCGGAGATCTTCTCGATCGCTTCCAGCTTGACCGTGATCTGGTTACCGACATGGTACCCTGCGATTCGGGGCGGATTGCGCTTCTCCTGATAGTCGTACTGAGGCGTGACGCTGAAGTGCGTCGTGGAAATGTTTTGCGGAAGCACTCCGGCTTTCCTGACCGCTTCGAGGACGGCCTGCATGCGCAGCGCGTTCTGTTCCCGGGCTTCTGCCACGGTCTTTGCCTGCGTGGCCACGCCCAGGTTTGCAATGGCAAGATCCGGCGATGCGTTCAGGTGCGCTTCGCCGGTGACCAGTATCAGCGGAATCCGGGGCATCTCCTGAGCCGAGCCAGTGCTTGCCGTGGCGGCCAGCAGTGCCAGTCGGATGATGGATTTACGCATAAACGGTCTCCTTTGATCCCAGGAACGGGTGAAAGCCCACGATCTTCCTTCTGCCAACGGCGTCAATCTCTGCCTCCATCAGTCTACCCGAAATAGATAGATGGAATTCCCAAAGCTTTGGTTCGCCCGTGCCTGGCGAAAATAGACGTACGGGCTCGTCCCGTTGACGGCAAGCGCGTGGGCGCTGATCGCATACCAGCCCGGGCGAAGCCGGTTTCCATCGGTAGCGTCACTGACGGGAGCGGCTTCAACGCCGTAGACCGACAGCGGCAGATTCCCAAACAGATCGTGGTACAGCGGCGCAATCTTGTTTTGTTTGACAAAGGCGGCCAGTGGGCCGACCTGCTGACCCCAGTCCACGTTGGAATCCCCGAAATACTTCCAGCCGTCTCGGCTGCCGACTGCTTCATTGAAGTAAGCCAGTTCCGAGCCCCAGTGGGCAAAGGAGACCGCGGCCAGCCAGGCCAGCATCAGTCCCGCCACCCAGCGGCCGCCGTTGCGCTCGAGCAAGAAACGCACGGCCGCCGCCAGGGGAATCCACATCACGACCAGGACCGGAAGAATATGTCGGACCCCGATATTGATGTTACTGCTCATGGAGCTGATCCAATAGGTCCCGGCAAACAACAGCCAGATCCAGCGCCAGGGGTAACGCCTTCGGAAAACGATGAAGATCCCGGCGATCATTCCAAGCAGAACGGGAAGAGGAGTTTTCAGTAGAAACGCCAGAGGGAAGTAAGCGAGGTGACCCTTGAATCCAAATTGCGTCAGAAAAACATTGGGATGTCCCTCGAGGGTATGATGCCATACGAGCCGCCATCCTTCTTTGTAGAAATTTGGAATGGGAATCCACTCTACCCAACCCGGGTGCGGTCCCAGCAGGACCCCGCGCTGCCCGGCATAACCCAGCCAGAGGAGCCCGGCCGCCAGCGCCGCGAATGCGCCGATAAAGCGCCCCATGGCTCTGAAACGTTCCCCGCGCTCCGATAGAAGCCCCACCGCCGCGACACTGTTGGCAACCGCCAGAGTCAGCGAGTATTTTGCAAGCATTCCCAACGCCAGCACCGCCGCCAACAGCAAGAGCCAAAGGCGTCGTCGGTCCCGGCTCCAGCAGACCAGCAGTGACAGAGGAGCCATGTAGAACAGCGCCGCGGCGACGTCGGTGTGCACAAAGACCGAGTGGGCGATGAACACCGGGAACAGCGTCAAAACCACGGTGGAGAGAGCTGCTGTGCCTTCATCAAAAAGGCGCCGGAGCGTTGCGTGGACGACGGCGAGCAACGCGAGGGGGAAAATCAGCATCGCCCAGCGCGCTTTAAACAGCCGGGACTGGAGATCGCTCCCGGAGAAGAACGGCTGCGCCGGGTCCCATTTCCCGCCCGGCAGCTTTTCGGCCAGAGCGAATCCGGCGCCCGAGACGAGTTTAACCAGAACCGGGTGTTCCCGGTTCGGATAGAAATTTTTCCAGTGCCAGTAAATGTAACCGGCGGGGATGTGAGCCAGTTCGTCGACGCAGGGGGACTGGGCCATCATCAGTGAAGCCGTGCGAGCGGCAAAAGCCAGGGAGAAAAGCAGCGGCACCAGCCAGCGCCGGTAGGTCATCGCCCAGAATTTGTCGCACGCCCCGCCGCCATCACGTTCTCAGGCGCCTCCTGCGGAGAGGGTGGATTGGCGGGTCCCGCGGATTGGCTGGGGCCCGGAGGCGCCAGAACGGAAGTCAAAGCAGGACTTCCCAAAGGCGCGTGCTTCCGGCTGTGGCCGGGGGTGAACGGGCCCGATACCGCCGCCTCAGGAGTCGGACTTGAAGAGAGCAAAACAGCCAAGGCCGGTCACTTTAACAGGTTCCCCGGCGTCATCTCATAGTAGTCGACGATGTAAAACACATTTGGCGCAAACTCGCGGCTGATATAGAGGTAGAATGGGATGCTGTCGGCTTTGAGCTTCTCCATGTCCTGATACGATATTTGAAAGCGGTACTTCAGCTCTGCCTCGGTGGACACCTCCTGTACGCTGAGCTGGTAGCCTTCGGCCTTGAGTTCCTTAATTGCGGGATTGATGCGGGCAATGTCCTTTTCCGCATACGACCTTTGCTCTGTCTCAATTTTCGCTCCTGCCGGGATCTCCACTGTGCCATGGGTCGCAATGGGCGAGCCGGTTCCCACGGCGACAATGTATTTCTTGCCCGATTCGAGGCCCTTGGCGATGCAGCGAAATTCCAGTTTTTTCTCTGCAGGGTTCTTGTCGTAGAAGGCGGTAATCTTGGCTTCTGCGGAAAGACCGGATGACGAAAGCGAAATTGTAGCAAGAATGGAAAGGAGAAGAATGCTCTTTTGCATTACGTGCCTCCTTATGAAGCGTGGCTTTTCAGCCCATTCTACCACCGGCCTCCCTTATTCCCCAATGATCTTAACCCGCACTCTCTTTTTTCTTTCCGGGTCAATGTCAACGCTTGGCGCCGGGCTCTAACTATGAAGTTAAGTGTATATGATTCACTACGTTACAGGAAGAAGCGGGGACTTTGTCTCGAATATTGCGCTTTATTCCGACCCGTTTTTTCCGCATAATTGTTTGTTAACGCGGCATTTAAAGGTTGAGGCGCACGCCCGTTTAGGTCGAAGCTTTAGAAATGAAGGTTTTCACGCAAAGCGAGAACGCGCCGGCAGACAGACCCGGAGGGCCGTAACCGTGAAATTGAAGCCATTCAAGAATGAGCCGCTGATTGACTTTTCCAAGGGGCGAGAAACCGCAAAGATGCAGCAGGCGCTCGATCTCGTTCGCAGCCGGATGAGCAAGGAGCATCCGATCCTGATCGGCGATCAGAAGATTCAAACGGAAGAGAAGCTGCGCTCTTACAATCCGGCGCACCGGGCTCAAATTGTCGGAATTTTTCAGAAGGGGACGGTCGATCACGTCAACCGCGCCGTCGACGCGGCGCAGCAGGCGTTTAAGGGCTGGAGTGCGCTGCCGGCCGAGAAGCGCATCCAATGTGTCATCAAGGCGGCGTCTCTCATGCGCCGGCGAAAGCTGGAACTGATGGCCTGGATCGTTCTTGAAGTCGGCAAGTCCTGGGCGGAGGCGGATGCCGATGTTGCCGAAGCGATCGACTTCGCGGAATATTACAGTCGGGAAATGCTGCGTCTTGACGCGCCCCAACCGCTGGTCAAGATTTCTTCCGAGCGGAACCAGTTGCGCTACCAGCCGCTGGGAGTGGGCGCCGTTATCCCCCCCTGGAATTTTCCCCTGGCGATCCCGGCGGGTATGACCTTTGCCGCGATTGTGGCGGGGAACACCGTGGTTCTGAAACCGTCGAGCGATTCGCCTGCGACCGCCTTTCAGTTGATGAACATTCTTCGTAACGCCGGCCTGCCGCCCGGGGTGGTCAACTTCGTAACCGGAAACGGGGATACCGTCGGAAACGCCCTGGTGGCACACCCTAAAGTGCGCTTCACCGCGTTTACCGGATCCAAGACAGTCGGACTGCGCATCAACCAACTGGCTGCCGCGCCGCAGCCAGGCCAGATCTGGATAAAGCGGGTTATAGCGGAGATGGGGGGCAAAGACAGCATCATCGTTGACGCGGATGCGGACCTGGAACAAGCGGTCGAGGGCGTGGCCGTTTCCGCCTTTGGATTCCAGGGGCAGAAGTGCTCCGCCTGTTCGCGTGCCATCCTGGTGGAAAAGATCTACGACAAGTTCCTGGTCCGCCTGGTGGAAAGAACCAGGAAGCTGCGGATGGGAGCTCCCGACGAACCGGGTGTCAATTTCGGTCCGGTGATCAACGATCGAGCCCTGCGGACTATCTGCAGCTATATCGATAAGGGCCGGTCTGAAGGGCGGTTGCTGCTGGGAGGCGGGGTGCATCAGCCGCAGGGGTTTTTTATCGAGCCAACCATCATCGCAGATGTGGCGCCCACGGCGACCGTTGCGCAGGAAGAGATCTTCGGCCCGGTGCTGGTGGTCATCAAGGCCAAGGATTTCGACGATGCGCTTCGTATCGCCAACAATACCGAGTATGGGCTGACCGGAGCGGTCTACACCCGGTCCAGAAAAAAGATCAAGCAGGCGATGGGTCAGTTCCACGTGGGAAATTTGTACATCAACCGGAAATGCACCGGCGCCCTGGTGGGAGTGCACCCGTTTGGCGGTTTCAATATGTCCGGCACAGACTCCAAAGCGGGGGGCCGGGACTATCTGCTGCTGTTCCTGCAGGCCAAGGTGATGTCCGAGAAGGTGAAGTGATTAATGCAGGCAATGCGACCTCCGCGATCAGCCGCCAGGCCCTCTTGCTGGATCGGCCGGTGATCTTCCAGTGCCGCCGCTGCCAGAAGAGCTGAACTTCCCCCGTGAGCATGACGCGTTTCAGGATAAGTGATGATCCTTCGATCCGATCGTTCTTGGCCTTGCCACCGTGCACTTACTCTTGGCTTGGTCGCAATGAAAGTCCTGGGGCTTTCCTCGTCGGCGTTAGCGCAAGTTCGTCGCGGAACCGCGCGCGTCAGCGAGCGGCGGGGAATGATGCGCTTCCATCGATTTTGTTTTGTCTCCGTGACCCTGTGGGGCCGGCAGTATGCTGTTGATTTCATGGAGGAAGCGAGTTCCAATC
>JACQGG010000135.1 GCA_016199665.1 Acidobacteriota bacterium
CGTTTGAGATCGCCCGGGAGTGGTACTTTGAACGGCTCAGGGAACCTTATCCGCTTCGACCCAACGCGCCCCTCCCGGCGGGCGACTATAATTTTGCGGACAACCTCCTCGATTTTGCGTCCGACCGCAGCCGGCGGATGTCCGCCAACATCCGCTATACGCCCGGAACCTACTACGACGGCCGGAAAAAAAGCATTCAAGGCGGGATCCGGGTGCAAGCGCCGGAGCATCTGGCCGCGGATTTTACCTACTCGTATGAGCGGGTGAAGTTGAAGCGCAACTCCTTTACCGCCAGCGTCACTGGCTTGAAAGTCTCCTATGCGTTCAACACCCGGAGCTATCTGGACGTCCTGCTGCAGTACAACAGTGAAAGAAAACAATTAAGCTCGAACATTCGATTCAGGCTCATTCACCGGCCGCTGAGCGATCTGATCCTGGTCTTCAACCAGGAGAAGGATGTCGGGGCTTCCCGCGTCTCCAACAACAATTTTATTGTCAAGTATACGTACCTCTTTGATTTTTGAAGCAAATCCGGGGACAGACTACTGATTCACCGAATTACTGTGAGGCGTCACCGAGACTCAACCGCCCTTGATGCTTGAGAAACTATGAAATAATTGTTTGAATTAGCGACCGCGCTTAGAGCCGACTTTTTGCCGGATCGCTTCCGGCAGGTCGGCGAGCACCTGGTCGTGACGGAGCAAGATAGCCTTGATTTGCTCAAGATCCGCTCTAATCGCTGCCACTTCCAGTTTCGTTTCGGACAGGTGAGAGAGGAATGTGGCCTGATTCTGGATCAAGACCGCCATCGCCTGTTCAATCCGACTTTGTCTTATGTACGCCAAAGGCAAATCCCCCCAGTTGGCTCAGGACCCCTTCTATGATCTGACAGGTCTTGCAGGCATCGGGAGAGGAGCGGAAGGTAAAGAGCAACCGGGCATCGGTTCCCAGCACCAGGTGAGCTTGAGTCGTCTCGGCAAATTCAAGCACGTTTAAAGTTCCGTCCCTGTCAATTTGTGAAAAAGTCGGGGAGTTGTTGACACCGGTCCTGTCAAAGCAGAAGCGCCCGTCCCGCCTTGCAGTTTCGAGGAAACGTGACTCGAGGGAGCCTGGAATCGCGGCAATGACCGGGTGCAGAGCCGGGTCGCAAATAGCCTCAAAAACCTGCCGGGCGGTCTTTAAAGGGTTTGAGGAGCCGGTAAAGTCCCGTGGCGTGCGGACAGCGGTCAGTATCGCGGGCACGTAACTACAAGTGAAATCGTTCTGGGTTAACCGGGTGGCGTCTATGGCGAAACCTCCGCCGTTAATATCCCAACAGGAGTCGCTTCTTGATTCTTTCCCAGCCTCGCGATCCCTTGCCTCACAGTTTGGATCATCCGCAGTCGCCAATCTCGTGAACATCTCGTTGAGAGGAATGTGCGATTGCACTAGCCGGAAATCAATCTTCCTGCCGTAGTGCCTGGAAAGCTTCTCAACAATCAAGGGCCACATTCGGATGGCGATGCCGTCAGGCAGGCGGTCGCCGGCTCTTATGAACGAAAAAGGGATTGGGTCCGCGCTAAAACCGACACGAATAACCCTTTTTTCGAGGATGCGGTCCAGCAAAGACCCTTGGGTTACGCTTGGATATTCGGCGCAGAGAGCAGGATCGGAAATCTTGGCTGCGGGAATTCCAAAGTCGTTCAGCAAAAAATCCTTGAAGCGGGGGTCGACCATGAGCTGTGCAAGGGCGGCTGAAATGGCATCGCGCAATTCCCCGTCATTTACACCTCCCTGGACGACCGAGTTCGAAGTCGAGAGTAGAAGACCTACCGCCAACCCGGTTGCAACCAAAGCTCTTGTGAGCATTCTTTGCATCTAGTTGCTGCCCGTTTTCTTCTTTTTCCAGATCTCCTCCATCACCGGGTCGATTACTCTTGACGAAGCCCGAAAAAGCTTCTCGACTTCAGGATTCTCTTCTTCATAGGGCACATCGCCGGTTTGGAAGTTGGTTCCCAGTCTGCTGAGATAACCGCTGGTGGTGTAGCGCACGAACCGCGCCGGTTTTTCTCCGATGTTAAAGTGCTGGTGATACCAGTACTTGGGCACGCCGACCAGGCTCCCCTCTTTCCAGTCCACTTTGGTCCGTTTCTTGAAATCATCTTCCCAGATGAGCGAATACCCCTCTCCTTCGGTGATGTAGATGAACGCCTCATTCAGATGCGCGTGCGCTCGATGGTACCGGCCGGCGGGAATCTCCGATATTCCAGCCCCCCCCAGGACCTGGTTGCCGCCGAGACGGACATTCATGGCGGTGGCCCCAACCCCCCGACTTTCGTATTGATACAAAACGCTTTGCTTCACGTTGGGGATGACATTCATGATCTGCTCTCTTCCACCCTGGTTGGTGCTGAGCTTGGTGAAATTCTCCTCAGCATCATAACGGTCGCGAAAGGCGTATTCCACCCCGCCGACAAACTGCGGGTTGCCAAAGGTATTCAGCGTGAAAGGAAAGTTAGTCAGTGCCAGGAAGCGCGCCGGATTCTTGGCATCCGTATTCACATGCTGGTGGAAAACGTTGAGTGGGATCGAAAATGCCGTATCCCTCTGCCACTCGATCTTCTGGGGACGCCGGCTTTCCTGTTGAAGCATGGTGTAGCCCTTGCCTTCCAGAATATAGATATTTTCTTCGTGAAGGTGCCGATGACCTTTCAGGCTTGCCCCCGGCGGGAGTTCCTCCACCCTGGCATCCAGAAACTGGGTGCCGGACAACCGAAAGTATGCCCCCAGCCCTCCGGTCTCCTTCCAGGGTTTTACCTCAATCTTGCGCGTGTCCTCCACGGCCAGCCCCTGGCTGACTGGAATTTCCAGTTTCTCCAGCCACTCGTCATAAGGTGTCTTGTCGTTCGGCGCCTCAGGCATTATCCTGCCGGACCTGTTGCCCTCGCCCGCTTCCAAGGTAAGGTCGACCTCCGCCTTTTCCTTACCGACGCGGAGGCTCTGCTCGCGCCGTGCAACGCGAAAGCCGGAGAGGGCCGTTTCGATTTCATAGTCCCCCAAGGCCAAATTGGGGATCTGATAGCGGCCTTGATTGTCGGTAACCGCGGCGCCTTTGGTTCCAGTGTCCTTGTGGGTGATCGTCAGCGTCACGCCTTGCCGAGGTGACCCTGACTCATCCCTGACCAGGCCGGAAATCGTTCCGGGTCGGTTTTGCCCTTGAAGCACGGGGGCGCAGAAAAGCAATCCCGCCACCAGGCTGCACAAGAATCCCCGCTTCACCATAGTTCTCCTCCTCGAATTGATTCTGGGGTAAGAGTCCCTTTCAACGGCCCCCTACCGGTTGAAGCCAGGCTCCGCAGATCGTCTTACTCTCCTTCGAGAGCCACTGCTGTCGGAATGACCTTCAGTCCCAGCAGACCGTCTCGATCATAGGCCACCTTGCCTCCCACAATCGTCGCCAGAATCGGGATCTTGGAAATATCCTGCTCTGGGACCGTCATAAAGTCTCCGCCCAGGATCACCATGTCGGCCAGCTTGCCTGTCTCGATGGATCCGACTTCGCGTTCGCTCTTGTGGTACTCCGCGGGCCAGATCGTCGCCATCCGCAGCGCCTGCTCGCGGGTGATCTTCTCGTCGCGTCCCCAGATCTGTCCGGTCGATTCGTTTTCCCGCGTCACCGACTTCTCAATCAGCATCATGTAGGCGCTCGGTACTTTGTCGAATCCGTTGGGGTGCTCAAAAGTGACCTTGATCCCCTTGTCGATCAAGCTTTTGATCGGACTCATCCGGTGCACCCCATCCGGTCCATACTGCAGTTTCAATTCGACGGGATCTCGAATAAACAGATAATGCATTCCCACCGACTGGAATAAGCCCAGCTTGGCGGACCGGTCTATTTGATCGCTGTTCCTCATCTGCCCGTGTACCGAGCCAAAGCGCCGGCCCTTGGTCGGGTTAATCTTGTCTATTTCCTCATAGGCCTGCATGAGCGCCTCGTAGGCTCCATCCCCTTTGGCGTGAATCTCCGTGATGTTCCAGCCCATCTTTCCGGCCTCAATAATCGTGTTGTAATCGCTGTTCTTCTTCCACCACTCCTCCCTCTGCTTCCAGACTGCCGGATCGTAGGAGCCGGTAATTTCCGCCCAGGCAAACATCCCATAATCCCCGTAAGTATCGCGCGCCACGTGCCCCAGTTTGGGCTTGAGCGTGTACGCGGATCCGTACTTCTCATTGCTGTCGGGAGGCACCACGGTTCCGCCGCTGATTCGAAACCACTCATCCCCCAGTTCGGTCAGGTTCCCCACGCGCTTGAGCAGTCCCACCGCGTTGGGATTCATTTGCAGCTCCAACACGGCACGCACCCGAAGGGGAAGTCTTCCTGTCTGCTGGAGCTTTCGCACCAAGCTGAGCGACATTCCGTTAAAGCGGCCTCCTATCGTCGTCAAGCCCCAACTGGCCGCAAAGCGCAGCAACTGCTCCTGCTTGGGCGCCAGCTCGTCCAAATCCAACCACGGCACCACTTCATAGCGCACCACCCCGCTGGCATGCCCGATGAGCCAACCCGTAAACTTGCCGCTCGGGTCGGTCATGTACCCGGGTGTAGTCCGGATGCTGTCGGGAAGCAACCGCAGCGTCTGGCTGTTGATGATCGATTTGTTGGAGCTGTGGGGGCTCATCAGCAAGGGGTTGTTGGGCACAACCTGGTCCAGCGTCTCGAGGGTCAGCTTGGCGATATTTGAGTTGTTGGGACAGTAAATGTGGACCCACTCCCCGGGTTTTTTCGAGGCGGCCGCCTTTCGGATCCCCTCCAGCCCCCCTTCCATCGTGGTAAAGTCCACGGTGGCCCCCGGGAATCCCGACGGGCTTCCCGGACCCTGGGTCAGGAAAAATCCCGTGTGGACCTCCACCAGCCCGGGGATGATGCTCTTGCCTTGCAGATCAAGCTGCTTGGTGGCGGGACCGGCCATCTTCAGGATTCGGTCATTCATCCCCACGGCCTGAATCTTCCCGCCCAGGACAGCCACGGCCTGAGCCACGGAAAACTTCTCGTCCACGGTCATGACCTTGCCGTTGTGCAAGATCAAATCGGGGTAGACCAGAATCTCCGGCGGCAAATCCTGCTGGGCGACAACTGTAGCGCCGGCAATCAAGTTGGCGGCAACCAAAACCAGAATTCGAGCTCTTGAACAGATCATGATTTTTCCCTCCTCAATCTGAGAACCGCGCGCGTTAGTCTGCGGCGCGCTGACGCATTGAAATTCCGCACCGCTCCCTGACGGTCGCGGTCCGGTGACAGTAGTTCAGCTAGTGTCTCCTACAAAGATGCCCTGCTGCACCTCTAACACTTGAATCGGTACCACCAACTCTTGCCTCCAGGTCATTCAGATTTCCTGCAACGACCGATTCCTAACGGCTCAATCTGCCGCCGCTACGCGGCTTGTAATGGCGTTGCGCCTGTCCGGGGGCTCACGCCCCCGGCTACGATTCGGCCGCCGCTGCGCGGCTGGGGGGCTTACGCCCCCGGCTACGATTCTGGCGCCGCTACGCGGCTTGTAATGGCGTTGCGCCTGTCCGGGGGCTCACGCCCCC
>JACQGG010000130.1 GCA_016199665.1 Acidobacteriota bacterium
GACGAGGCCGCAGTCGGTCAACTGGCGGCCGCGCTCCGGAAAGACGGCTACCAGGTGAAGCAGAAGCGCGAAGAAGAGCACAACCTGTTTGAGCTGGCAGTGAACAGCCGCAGCACTGAGATTCGCCTCGACTGGGAGTTACTCTCGTCCGCGGAATTTGGGAAATTGATCCAGACATTTCGACTGATCGCCGGCTTTGCGCAGGCGCCTTTTATCATCCAGGAGAAGGGAAAACAGATTGAGCTGAACTCGCGGGAGGAGCTCCTCAACTACATTGTCGCGGCCGGCAAGAAGGAAGTGCATATCCAGCGTTACAAGGGACTGGGAGAGATGAATCCCGGACAGCTTTGGGAAACCACAATGAATCCCGATACCAGGACACTGCTTCAGGTCAAGATCGACGATGCGTATGAGACAGATGAAATTTTCAACATCTTGATGGGTGATGCGGTCGAGCCGAGGCGCAAATTCATTGAAGACAACGCGCTGAACGTCAAGAACCTGGACATTTGAGGATTTATCATCGCGAAGGCGAAGAACGCGAGGAGCCCTTTCAATGTGTTTCTCCCACAGCAGAGATTTGCCTGAATGGACGTCGCCAGACAACAGGTTCCGGTAAACATCGAAGACGAGATGCGCGTGTCCTATCTGGACTACGCCATGTCGGTCATCGTCGGGCGGGCGCTGCCGGATGTTCGTGATGGTCTAAAGCCGGTCCATCGCCGTGTTCTCCACGCGATGCGCGAGCTTGGGAACACTTTCGACAGGCCCTACAAGAAGTCGGCGCGCATCGTCGGCGACGTCATTGGCAAGTACCATCCACACGGGGATACCGCCGTCTACGACACGATCGTCCGCATGGTGCAGGATTTTTCCATGCGCTACCCGCTGATCGATGGGCAAGGCAATTTCGGTTCAGTCGACGGTGATTCTCCGGCGGCAATGCGATACACGGAAATTCGCATGGCGCGGCTGGCCGGTGAGCTGCTTGCCGATATTGACAGGGATACGGTTGACTTTCAAGCCAACTACGACGAGTCGCTCACCGAGCCGCTGGTTCTTCCCGCCAAGATTCCAAATCTTCTGGTCAACGGCACTTCCGGGATTGCCGTGGGGATGGCGACCAACATCCCGCCGCATAACCTGACCGAGATCATCAATGCCACCGTCGCCCTGATCGACAAACCGGACACCCCCGTCGAAGCACTGATGAAGATGATTCCGGGTCCGGACTTTCCGACTGCGGGGTTCATTTATGGGCGGACCGGAATCAAGCAGGCCTACCAGACGGGCCGGGGGATTATCCAGATGCGGGCTCGGGCCGCCGTGGAGCAGATCGGGAAAGAGCGCGAAGCGATCGTGGTGACCGAGATTCCTTACCAGGTAAACAAGGCGAAACTTATTGAGAGAATCGCCGAACTGATCCGGGAGAAGAAGCTGGAGGGAATTTCCGACCTGAGGGACGAGTCGGACCGCGATGGGATGCGCATTGTTGTGGAACTGAAGCGGGGAGAGCAGCCCCAGGTGATTCTCAACAACCTTTACAAGATGACACCTATGCAGTCAACCTTCGGTGTCATTCTCCTTTCCATCGTCAACAATCAGCCCCGCGTGCTTAACCTGGCTGAATGCCTGAGCTATTTCATCGAGCACCGCAGGGAAGTGGTCGTCCGGCGGACCCGCTTCGATCTGGACAAGGCGGAAAAAAGGGCGCATATCCTGGAAGGCCTGAAAAAAGCGCTGGACCACCTGGATGGGGTCATCACGCTGATCCGCAGTTGCAAGACGCCGCCGGAGGCGCGCGAAGGATTGATGAAGAAGTACGACCTGACGCAGCCTCAGGCGGAAGCAATTCTGGAGATGCGATTGCAGCGCCTGACCGGCTTGGAGCGGGACAAGATCGTCCAGGAGTACGAAGAAACACTCCGGCTGATCGCCCAGTTGAAGGAGATTCTGGCGAGCGAGAAGGCATTGAAGCAGGTCATTAAAGAGGAGCTCAAGGAAATACAGAAAAACTACGGCGACGCGCGGCGCACCACGATTGTCGATGAAGAAGTCGAGCTGACCCTGGAAGATCTGATCGTTGACGAAAATGTCGTCATCACCTCGAGCCGGTCCGGCTACATCAAGCGCACCGCAGCGCACATTTATCGCAGCCAGAATCGGGGTGGCAAGGGGCGCATCGGGATGACCACCCGTACCGAGGATCTTATCGACTACCTCTTTGTAGCCTCCACGCACGCCTACATGCTGATTTTCACCAATAAGGGGAGAGTCTACTGGCTGAAGGTCTACGAGATTCCGGACGTTGGGGCAGCCGGCAAAGGCAAGGCCATTGTCAATCTGGTCAATATGGGGCCCGATGAGAAGCTGGCTGACATGATCGCGGTCAAGGAATTCTCCGCAGGGCGCTATGTGGTGATGGCCACGCAGCAGGGAGTTATCAAGAAAACGGAATTGACCGCATTTTCCAATCCCCGCTCCAGCGGCATCATCGCCATGGGCGTCGAGGAGGGAGACGAACTGATCGCGGTCAAGCAGACGGCGGGCAAGCACGGCATTTTCCTGGCAACCCATGACGGACTCGCAATCCGCTTCTCCGAGGACAAAGTGAGGGACATGGGGCGGACGGCGTTTGGCGTCTGGGGTATCCGGCTGCAGGAGGGCGACTTCCTGATCGGCATGGAGGTGTTTGATTCTGGCGGCGAGGATGGAGCGATCCTTACCGTGACCGAGCACGGCTTCGGCAAGCGGACATCGATAGCGGAATATCGAACGCAGGGGCGCGGCGGCAAAGGAATCATCAACATCAAGACGACAGACCGCAACGGCAAGGCAGTCGGCATCTGCCTTGTCTTCGAAACTTCGGAAGTCATTTTGATCACTGAACAAGGTAAGATTATCCGGCTTGAGGCCTCGAAGATTCGCGAAACGATCACCCGAAGCGCGCAGGGGGTCAAGCTCATCGTTCTGGAAGAAAACGATCGAGTTGCGGATCTCACTTTGATCACGCCCGGACCTGAAGACGAAGTCGAATGAAAACTTAAACAGTTGCAGTGCAACGGGGCCGGGGTTTGCCAGTGATGGAATCAATCCAGAACCTGTGGCAGCAGGTCGTCGATTACCCCTGGAAGGAACGGATCGGATCCCTCTGGTTCCAGGCCCGGAGTTATCCCTGGGCGGAGCGGGGCCGCGCATTGTTGCAGTGGCTAAGAGACGCCGATTTTTTCCTGGTGGGTGCCGTTGCCATCGGGCTTCTGCTTGTGGTTGGGATGATGGTTGTGCTGCGGCGCCGGAAAGCGGCCGTTGGCCTGACAGAGGAGGGTGATCCGACGGGGGAAGATTCCCACCAAAGAGAGAAGGTGAGAAAATCCATCGAGAAAACGCTTCAGGAGCTGCGGCGGGACGCTCCACAGTTTGTCAGCTTGATGGAGTCTATC
>JACQGG010000144.1 GCA_016199665.1 Acidobacteriota bacterium
GAGACGGTGACCCTCCAGCCATGTTTCCAGCTCCGAGCGGTCGCCTGACTGAGGCATTTGAACACAGCTCCAAAATATAAGTCCTGCTTGGCGGTCAGGCATGGAACCAGTTAGGATCCAGAACCTTTCCGGCATTCGCCAAGCCTCCGTATTCTACTGCTCCGAAAACCTCTTTGCACGGGGGCGCCGGTGTCCATTTTTTCCAAAGAGCAAATGCCAGTAAGTTTTCCGGCATTCGGCCGACTCATTGTTTGGCGGGCCACTGGTTCCCGCAGGCCGGCCAAGGGGGGGCGCATGTGCGCCAGCGACCTTGGGCCGGGCGATAACGAAAAGTCATTCTTATCAAAGGAGGTTTCAAATGACGAAAAGAGCTACAGTGCTGGCGGCAATGGTGGCAGCGGCGCTTGGTGCCGGCCTCTTTGCCCAGAAGGCCCAGACGGTTTCCGGAACGCTGGTCGATTTGAAGTGTTACAAAGCCGGTGGCTTCAAAGGGAACGAGCACATGGGCAACCCGACGTGCGGGACGATGTGCGCAAAGTCGGGCATTCCGGTGGCGATTCTCGATGCCAAGGGCAATGTCAACACAATCCTGGCGCCGGCCCCCCAGTTTGCTGACCATATCGGGCAGGAAGCGCGAGTCACGGGAAAAGTGGATTCTGCCTCGAAGACCGTGATTCCGGACAAAGTGGAAGTTAAAAACAACGGCACCTGGCAGGAGGTGAAGCTCCAGGCGATGATGTAAACGACCATAACTGGCGGTCCTGGCGGTGAAGTGTTGGGGACTGCCGGACTCTCCCGGTTACTCCGAGTGTGGTCGGGAGGGGCCAACCCAAGGGCCGGGTGGAAATCTCGATTCTCGAAACCTGGTCCGTCGACCCGGGAAGCTCGTTTTGCAGGCTTGTGTGTTTAGGAAGCACTTGCCAACAACGGATGGAGTTGCAATGTCCTTAAGGGTATTCTTGATCTTGTCGCTTTGGCTGATAGCGGCTGGGATGGTGCAGGCCAGGCAAAATCCGGATTTGCCTCCGATTGATATTGACCGAGTCAAGGTCGGAATGCAGCCGCCGGATTTTTCATTGAAGGACCTGAACGGTCAGGCACATTCTTTGCGCCAGTATCGAAATCTAAAGTATGTGGTTCTGGTTTTCTACCGGGGACACTGGTGACCCTATTGCGCAGCCCAGTTCGGCGAACTGGCGAGATTGATCGAGCAGAGCAACCGCACAGACGTCCAGATCCTGGCTATCAGTGTCGATCCTCCTGAAGATGGACGAAAGATGGTCGAGCGCATCAGGAAGGAATACAACGCTGAAGTTAAGTTCCCACTGCTTGAAGACCCTGGCCATCGCGTTATTGACAGGTATGGATTGTTGAATCCGGCGGCGGCAAGTCGCGGCCTGCCGCATCCTGCCGTGTTCGTCATCGATAAAGAGGGGATCGTCCGCTGGAAGTTTGTAGAGACCGATTACAAAGTGCGGGCCACAAATGCCCAGATTCTGTCAGCGCTGAAATCTCTCCGTTAGCGGGTTGGTCAGTGCAGCCGGGGACACGTTGCCAAGACGCTCAATGTCTCCGCGGAAAGGATTGTCCTGCATCTCTCGCCGTGCCTTCGCCTGTTGAGACTTGAGGAAATCAGAGCTACAAGATCATCCACACTCTGCAACTGCCGGTTCTCTCGTCAAAGTTCATCCAGTCACGCGCTCGCCCACACTAAGCTAGCGCTCCCGCCTTCCTTGACGACAGAACGGATCGCGCAATCCCTGGCGAGCGCGTTCAGCCTGATGATTAGCAGGGCAGAAAGCAGACTGCCCGATTCGCACAGAAGTTGAGCTTCCTAACCCCTGTAAATCTGCCCCTTAGGCTGTTACGGGAATCTCCGGCGGCCCAGACGGCTTTCGACGGTCCCGTGCGTATCCGAACATCAGCCGGAACGAGAGCCCGAGGGCCAGCAAGGTATACACGCCCATCAAGATCGGGCCGAACACCGGGACGGCCACAGAAGCCCCCAGAACGATAATCCCGAAAATGGTCCCAACCAGGAAATTGGACTGGCCTTTGATGAGGTTTGTCATAATCCAGTCGCCTAGATAGTTTGCCAATAATGTCACACCAAACAGCCAGGCGGCCGGATACAAGAACAACAGGAGCAGTGCCACTGGAATACCAATTATGGTCACACACAGGAGCACAAAAAGCGGCAGAAACAGAAGGATCGCAGCCAGACCCCACAACAAATCCCAAGCTAAGTTTTCTTTTTGCATCAGCGTTACCCCCCTTCGTACTGGACTTCGAAAAAGAATGGCGAGGATCAGGATGGTGATCGCCAAGCCAATGAGCGCCATTAATCCGATAAATGCGATCAACGGCCTTGACCCACCCCGGCTGATCCGTATTCTCCGGGACGGCTCATTAACCTTGATCGAACCCTCCACCTGCTCCTTCGGACCGTTGAACTCACCGTGTCCCACTTTCACGTCGCCCCGGATAATCCCCTTCCCCGTCACCCTCGCGTTGCCGAATCCGATGGTGACGGGGCCATCCACCACGCCGGAGACCCTCACTTCACCGAATTTGACGTTGACGCCGCCTGGCCCCACGCGTCCGCTGACGATCACCTGTCCAGTGACCAGTTCCACCCGGTCATAGACTCGACCCCGGACTTGGATTTCGCCCGCGATCATTTGGACATCGTCGGCAACTTCGCCGTCAATCTGGAGCTTTCCGAACAGTAATTTCACCCGTTTAACCACATCTCCGGCGCCGATGTTTACCTCGCCGGCGTTTTGATCGATGACAATGTCGGATTGCGGGGGCTGGTCCTTCCCCTCCGGCGCGATTTGCGCCGGCGCTGCTTTGACGGGCTCCTGGCCGACGGGCGCGCTGGATCGCTGCATCCTGGCTGGCTGCACCATTGACCGCTCCTGAGGCGCGGTCGCCCAGATTGCAACTTTCTGCCCCCTGGGAGCCGCCGCCGCCAATCCTAGCGCCACAAACAGAACGGGAAGGTACCCGGGTCTTTTCATGAAGTCACAACTCCTGCAAATCGCTTGCGCAGCACTGCGTCGGCAGTGAGAAACCACACAATTAGGGCATTTAGAAAGAACGCCCCAGTGACTGCTGCCGCGAGATATGGATACTGGACCGCCAGCGCTATCGCCCTCGGGGCCATCAGGGCCGCCCCCGTGGCCAGCGATGCCAGTGCTTCCCACTGGCCGTAAATCAATCCAAACAACGTCGCTGTGAAAAATCCCACATATACGACCCACGCCCACCATGGAAAGAGCAAGGGGAGCGTCTTTGGCACCCGCTCCATCGTCCGACGGATCAATTCTTCCGGTACTTCCACCTTCATGGTTTGCGCCATCAGAGTATCCAGTTGGCGGTCCAGGGAGGATTGATTCTTGTTCCATCCTTCAGAGCTCATTTTCCTTTTCCTTTGCCTCCAGCGCGGCCTTCATCTTCGCCCGGGCCCGAAACAGCCATACCTTTACCGTCCCGGGTTTTTGTTTCAATGTCCGTGCCACCTCTTCGACTGACCTGTCCTCCAGGTAGAAAAGCACCACTGCAGCACGATAATTTGCGGGCAGTTCCGCCAGCAACTGTTTCAAAAGCTCTTCATGTTTTCCATGCTCTTCATACCGTTCCTCCTCCGGCTGCACCGCCTCCAGATAAGTGGATTGCCGCTTGTGTGCCTTCAGCCGGTCGATGCACAAATTCGTCGCGATGCGTTTGAGCCAGTGGGTGAAATTCCCTCCGCTTTGAAACGACGCCAAATACTTCCATGCCCGCAGAAAAGTCTCCTGAAAGACATCCTCTGCATCGGCCCTCCTGCCCAGCATTCGAAGGGCCAAGGAGTAGACAAACCCGGAATAGGCTTGCATCAACTTCTCAAACGCCGCCCGTTCGCCCTTTCTTGCCTGCTCAACCAGGGAAGTAGCTTCCGAGATCTCCAATCGGCCTACCTCTCGCTGCTGATATACCCATCCAAGTGCTGTCGCTTCCAATTTGCCCCGCTTCCATTCAATCTTCAACCCTATATACTGCTGCCATACGAAGAAGGTTACGCGGCCTGCCTCAATTATCCAATTCGCAGACCGCAACCGTCATGTTGCATGGCCCCCAATAGGGGTAGAGGTTTCAGCCGGCACCCAGCCCCGGCAAGTTCCGGTGCAAAAAGGAGCCGGACGGCGTGGCATGGGCGGGACGGCCGTGCCACACCAAGACAACTGCACCCGAAAGTAGCTCGGATTATTCACAAATTGTCTTGGTTCGAACGCAGCCAAGCCGAGCCGCGCAGCGGCGGGCACAATTGTAGCCGAGGGTGGAAGCCCTCGGATTGGGGTTTTCCGCAAGATGATGAGCCGCATAGCGGCGGCAGAATGCAAAGGACAAACGCGCCTTCTGCGCCCCTGAGCCACAGGGCGGACCTGGCAGATGCATTGTTTCGCCGCTACGCGGCTCTGCTGAGTTAGGTTGGGACGCTGCAAACCGGGGCTGATGCCCCCGGCTGCAATTCTCCATACCGCTGCGCGGCCTATCGGCTGGTCGGACAAAAAAGAATTTGGTGTCTGTCCCCAAAATCCAAAAGTCAGCCCTGGGGCGCCAATAGAAAAACTGATTCCGGTAATCCGGACGACAGTCCCGGCAGCTCCGGTCACCGGACGTGATGCGGCCCCAGCCGCCAGCGGCCGTAGGCGACGAACGCCGAAAGCAGCCCCACCCCTGGCGGGATCAGCGCCAGCGCGATCTCACCGCCCGCCAGCGTGAGCACCGTCGCCCCGACCATGATGACCCCAAGCCCGGCGGCGGCCAGCGGTGTCAGACCCGGCCGAATGCGCAGGAGCCCGGGGAGGATCAGACCGATCGCGCCGAGCACCTCGGCCACGCCGATGAACCGCACGAACAGGCCCGGCAACGCCA
>JACQGG010000131.1 GCA_016199665.1 Acidobacteriota bacterium
AATTGCAGCCGGGGGCGTCAGCCCTCGGTTTGCAGCGTCTCCATCTGACTCAGCAGAAGCCGCGTAGCGGCGAAATAATGCGTCTGCCAGGTCCGCCCTATGTCTCAGGGCGCAGGGGCGCTTTTTGGATTCTGTCGCCGCTATGCGGCTCATCATCTTGCGGAACACCCCAATCCGGGGGTTTACACCCCGGCTGCGATTGTGCACGCCGCTGCGCGGCTCGCCTTTTGCTTTCCGGCTTCGCGGGGTCAAGTGCTCAGCGGTTCAGGGCCTGCACGATAAACGCCTGCAACGCGCCGCGCGCGCGGCTTGGGTCAATCAGAATAACGCAATGGACTAATGGGACAATACGCCAGCGACAAACCGGCTGGAGGACATTCTTACTTTTTACGCGCCTCAACCAGCCTGGGATAAAGGGGCGTTCTTGGCCGAGGTTGTACCTGGTAGGGGAGAAGTCTTTCGATTGAGATTTGGAGGCGTTCTTCGAGGGGAGAGGATCCGTTATCCAGAGCGCCTTCAATTTCGCCCGCGGTGAATTCGACACGGGCCCGGGAGCCGGTATCAACCCGCGTCAGCTCCAGAATCCAGGTGCGTTCCATTTCGCCTCTTGGCGCACGACCGGCGTCGGGCGCATTACGGCTTCCCGGGCCGTGGGCGGGCGCGGCGCGAGATTGACGCTGATCGGGCAGCCACAAAGTTTCTATGGGGCATCCGACTTCCGAGGCGATCTGTTTCGCCCTTTCGGCGATTCGGAGTTTCCTGTTTTCAGCGCTCATGGTATGCGGGAATCAGCCTTTCGAGGAAATTACCCTGGTGTTCTTTTTTCTCCACAACTTCGGGGAATTCAGTCGGCCCCTAGGTCCTCGTGAAGCTTACTGTCCTTTTTTATAGGAAGGGCCTTGCATGTTTCAGTGATTCGGATCACGGGACGATATTATTCATGGCCAGCGCTCTACTACGACCTTCGTTTCGGTATAGAACTCGACGGCGTGCCTTCCTTGGGCGTGCAGGTCTCCGAAAAAACTTTCCTTCCATCCGCTGAAGGGGAAGAAGGCCATGGGCGCGGCCACGCCCACATTGATTCCTATATTGCCCGCATTCGCCCGGTAGCGAAAATTCCGCGCCGCGCTCCCGCTTCCGGTGAACAGGCAGGCCATGTTGCCGTAGGGCGCCCGGTTGACCTCGGCGATGGCATCGTCGATGGTTGCCACATACATCAGGCTGAGCACCGGCCCAAAGACTTCCGTGCGCGCGATCTCGCTGCGCGGGTCCACGCTGTCCAGGACAGTGGGAAAGACGAAGCAGCCGTTCGGGTGGCGTTCGACGCTCTTCCCGCTCCCATCCACCAAGACCCGCGCTCCTTCCTGCCGGCCCAGCGCGATCAAACTTTCGATTCGAGCCTTGCTTTGAGCCGTGATGACGGGTCCCATCTGAACCCCTTCCTCCATTCCATTGCCCACCCGCAGCGCCGCGGCACCGTGGGTGATCGCCTCGGTGAAAGAACGGCGCGCTTCGCCCACGATCAGGGCCGTCGAAGACGCCAGGCACCGCTGGCCGGCGCAGCCAAACGCGCTTTCCGCGACAATTTTCGCCGTCACATCCAGATCCGCGTCCGGCATGACGATGACCGGGTTTCTCGCCCCGCCCTGACATTGGGCCCGCTTGCCGGCGGCGGTGGCGCGGGCATAGACGTATCTGGCGACCGGCGTGGAGCCCACAAAGGAAATGGCGCGAATGACGGGATGGTCGAGAATCGCGTTGACGGTCTCCTTCTCGCCATGCACAAGTTGAACCACGCCCGGCGGGAGGCCGGTCTGCTCCATCAGCTCAAACAGCCGGACCACGGTCAGGGGGACCTTCTCGCTCGGCTTGAGAATAAAGCAGTTGCCGCAGGCAATCGCGCAGGGGAGAAACCAGAGAGGAACCATGCCGGGGAAATTAAAAGGCGTGATGGCGGCGACCACACCCACCGGCTGCCGAAAGAGGTGCTCATCGATGCCGCCGGCGACATCCTCGACGTTGGTGCCCTGCATCAGGCTGGGAATGCCGCAGGCCATTTCCACGTTTTCGATGGCCCGCCGCAATTCGCCCAAAGATTCGGCAACCGTCTTGCCGCATTCGCTGGTGATGATGCGGGCAAGATCCAGGCTGTTTTCTTCCAGAAGATTTTTCAGCCTGAAAAGATATTGAACGCGCTCGGTCGGCGGCGTGCGCCGCCAGACTTCGAAGGCGGCGGCGGCATGGCGCGCCGCCTCATCCACCTCGGCGGCCGGCGAGAGCGGAACTCGCGCGAGGATCTGGCCGGTGGCCGGATTGGTGACGTTCAGATACTGATCCGCACTGGAAGGCCGCCACTGGCCATGGATGTAATTGAGCAGTTCTCTTTCGGTCTTCATACGTTACTCTTTCCCAATTGCCTCTGGGCGCTGCGCCCGATTACAACCGGTTGTCGATTTTCTCTTTCACAACGTATTGCGGACTCTTGTTGAGATGCAGGAATACCCGGCCGACATACTCGCCCAGAATGCCCAGAGAAGTCAGTTGAATTCCACCGAGCACCAGCACGGCGACGATGGAGGAGGCCCATCCGGCGGGTTCCGCATCAGAGAAAATTCTTTCCGCGGCGAAGAAAAGCGCCAGTGAGAAGCCGACCGCGGCAAAGGTAAAGCCGAGCATGGTCGCGATCCGAAGCGGCGCAAGAGAGAAAAGGGTGGCGACCTTCAACATAACGCCCATCGACCTGGCGAGTGTGTAGTGGCTCGTCCCGGCAAAGCGCAGATGGTGTTGGACCTCGACCTGGGTCACGTTGCCGCAGACACGGAACAAAAGGCCGTCGACGTAAGGAAACGGTCCTGCGTAGTCGATGATCTCACGCGCGACCTGCCCGGCAATCGCCTTGAAGGGAGAGAGGTAAATATCCTTCGGCTTGTCTATGACAATGTTCGCAAGCCGGTGGTTGAGCCAACTCCCGAAGTTCTTCCAATACGCCTGCTTCTTCTTGGGGAAGCAGGCATAGCAGAGGTCGAATCCTGCTTCAACCTGGCGGATCAGCGCTTCAGCGTCGTCAGGATCGTGCTGGAGGTCGTCGTCCATGATCAGGATGACCTCCCCCGATGCTTCCTTTAGACCGGCCATGATCGCGTTATCCTGGCCGGCATTTTTTCTCAGATTGATCCCTACCACGGCTTTATCCGCCGCCGCGAGCTGGCCTATCTCTTGCCAGCTCCGGTCCGGGCTTCCGTCGTTGACCAGAATCAACTCGTAGGCCCGTCCGGATTTCTCGAATGCCGCGCGAAGGCGCGCCGCGAGCTCCTGGAGACAGTTGGCGCCGCAATAGACCGGAACAACAACCGATACTTTCATCGGAGTCCGCCGCGGGGGCGGGAGGGCGTTTTTGTCGTGAGCGCGCCTCGCGGCGGGCGTCTCGAACCGGATGCCGTCCGCTGCAGTATGTCTCCCACCGCCGCCACGACATCCTGAACATCCTGCGCGCTCAGCTTTGGGGAGAGCGGAAGACTGACGGTCTGTCGTCCGATCCGCATCGCGTGGGGATAATCGTGGGGCCGCCAGCCAAACTCTCGCCGGTAGTAGGGATGTTCGGGAATGCTCAGGTAGTGCACTCCGACGCCGATATTATGTTTGACCATCGCATCCAGAAACCGATCCCGCGAGAGGCCGCACCTCCTCTCGTCGACCAGGATTGTGTATAAATGGTAGGCGTGCCGCGTCCCAGGGGCCGCCCTCGAGGGCGTCACGAGCGGCAGATCTTCAAAACTGGCATCATACTGACGCCATATCTCCGCACGGCGCTTCCAATTCTGCTCAATCCGCTTGAGCTGATGCTTGCCGATGGCGGCAGCCAGATCGGTCATGTTGTACTTGTAGCCGCACTCCTGTACGTAATAATGTCTGTATTCCTTCTGGTTGAAACGCTTCCAGGCGTCCTGGCTCAGACCATGAAGCGCCATCCTCCTGATGCGCGAGGCGTTCGCCTTCCGGCGCGTCAGCACCATGCCGCCTTCGCCGGTTGTCAGATTCTTGGTCACGTAAAAGCTAAAACAGCCGAAATCCCCAAACGTGCCGCTCGCGAGGCCTTTGTATCGGCTCTCAATCGCATGGGCGCAGTCTTCGACGATCTTCAGTCGATGACGGCGGGCGATATCCATCAACGCGTCCATTTCGCACGGCCGGCCCGCAAAATGAACCAGAAGCATCGCCCTGGTGCGAGGAGTGATTCTCCGCTCCAGTTCTTCGGGGCAGATATTCATGGTATTTGGATCTACATCGGCCAGGACCGGCTTTAGACCCGCGTGGATAATCGCATTCACCGTGGCGCAGAATGTCAGCGCGGTCGTCACGACTTCATCGCCAGGCTGCAGCTCTGCCGCGATCAAACTCAGTTCCAGGGCCGCGGTCCCGGAACTGACGGCCGCGGCGAAGCGCGCGTTCTTGTATCGCCGGAACGACTCTTCGAAAGCAGCCACTTTCGGTCCGGTGCTCAGCCAGCCGCTAAGCAAGGTCCGATTCACTTCGTCAATTTCAGCTTTGCCGATCAGCGGGGAACCGAAGACCAAAAGATCCTTTCTGATCGCCCGTTTCACAGTGTTCATAGGGTTATCGCAGTTTCAGCGCCGCAGGGCCCCGCCCGGTAGGCCAATGCCGCGGACGCGATTCCAAACAATGCCGCTGTCTCCATGGTAAGCGCGCCGGCCAGGCTTGGTTGACCTGTTGCCGGATCACCATCCGCCACACCGTTGTCCGCCGGCAACTGCAAAATGCTCTTCCGGGGCTGTTTCTTTCATTTAACACTGCGGCCTCCATGTTTGTCCAGCGTCGCGTGTGCATCGTGTGCATGGGGCGCCTTTACGCGTCTTTGAAGTCTTTGAAAAGGCCGTAGAATATGCGCTGCACCAGAGTTATCCTAGGGAGGGCCGCCCCTGGAAGGCCGCCGTGGGAGCGGCACAACACTCCGAGGCGGCCAATAATTACCTATGCGTCCTTGCCCGTAATTGCCATCCAAGGCGGCCAGGCATGCCCTACCATGGAACGGAGTCATCATCGGATCGATCCGAGGCCATTCGGGATTGTCTCTTTCTGATTATCGTTCTGGCGCTTTCGGTTGCCCTGTATGTCGGGAGACTCGGGTTCTACTATGACGACTGGCAGTTTGTGGGGTACCTGCATACTTCTCCCGACCAATCGCTCGCCGGCCTCTACCGCGCCATGCTTGCGTTCTTTTCGAACGACGCCAACCGGCCTCTGCAAGCGCCCTATTTGGCCGCTCTGTATCGTCTGTTCGGCAAGACGCCGCAGTTTTATCACCTGACGAATGCTCTGGTGCTGGCCATGGGCATCGCCTGGTTCTCACTGGCTCTCAGGGCGCTCCGGGCGCCGCGACCGCTTGCGGTTGCGCTGCCTCTGATTTACGGACTTCTTCCCAATTATTCCACCGATCGGTTCTGGTTTCTGGCTTCCATCGCCAACCTGACCATTGCGTGCTATTTTGGAGGACTGTACAGCCAGGCGCGAGCCCTCTATGGCAGCCGGCCGTACCTCTGGCAAGGCCTCAGCTTGGTCGCCCTGTTGGTGTGCGGGCTGATATACGAGATGTTTCTCCCTTTGTTTCTCCTGAGCCCCTTCCTGGTCTGGTATTCGGCGCGTCAAACGGGCAGTTCGGTTGCAAGACATTTTCCGTGGGGAGTTTTAGTCGTCAACGCGGTCGTCATTGCCTTGATCCTGGCATTCAAGGTTGCGACCACCAATCGGCTGGGGACCGGCACCCCTCTGGTCGAGCACCTGTACCTGACCTACTGGTATTGCAGCGAGCTCCTCAGAGTCAATCTCTTGGAGCATGGTTTCGGTATGCCGCTGATGTGCTGGCGAGCTGTAAATCTTTATCCGAACAGCGCTGTTCTCACAGGCGGCCTAGTCACAGGCGTGGGGGTCTTGATGTACATGCTCCGTGTGACCAAGACACGCGACATCCGAGCCTGGGGCGTCAAGTCGATGCTGCAGCTTGCCGCTCTGGGTCTGTGCGTGTTGCTGGCGGGTCATGCCGTGTTCCTGTTCAATTATCAACTCACTGTTACATCAACCGGTGACGGAAATCGGACCGCCCTTGCCGGCTCAGTCGGGGTCGCAGTGTTGCTGGCAGCCGTTTCGGCGGTCATTGCAATGGCGGGTCGTTCGCAGGCAATGGCTCGGGGGGTGTTCGCTGTTTTTGTGGCGTTGCTGAGCTTTGCTGGATTTGTGGTGAACAACACGCTCGCGTCATTTTGGGTCCGAAGTCATGAGACACAGCGGCAGATCCTGGCCGATGCCAAGGAAAGCCTTCCCGACTTGCCGGCAGGCAGCACGCTGGTGCTGGACGGGTTCTGCTCCTATGTCGGTCCCGCTATTGTGTTCACTATTGATTGGGACACAACCGGAGCATTGATGATGTTATATGGACGGCGCGATATCAAGGGAGATGTGGCATTGCCTTATACGCGGGTGGAGCAGAATGGAGTGTCCATAAACCAACGTTACGAATACTCGCGGCTCTACGTGTACAATCACCGGCACAAGGTCGCCATGGAGCTGACCGACGCCGAGGCGGCTGAGAGGTATTTCAAATCCTACAGTCCGGACCTTGCCAACTATTGCCCTCCATTTGAATGGGGATACGGAGTGGCGGTGTTTTAGGAGGTCTTCAATCGTGCGGCCTTTGCTGCGCTGTAGAGACGCGCTGATTCTGCGGTGAATCGCGGTGCCGAGCGCGGCGATCCCGACGGACGCTCGCCAGACAACTTTCGCAGGTGGATCGCTACGCGATAGCTTGCCGGTTCGGGCCGCGGGGTATCGTGCCGATTTAAAGTGAGTGGGTCGCTGCCTTGGACAAATCATCCCAGACGATCGTAATCGATTCATTTCTTTCGAGGGTCCCTTCCATCCTTGTCTTGACTCTCATCATCGCCAACATCTTCTTCGTCCTGATCGCAGACGAGCTCGAGAACCTCCCGGACCTGGCGGAGTATCTCTTCGAACAGCTCGATCTGGCCGGTGAAGTCAACGGCGCGACCTGGTGTTCCGTCGCGCTTCTGCTGGCCAATTCGCTCCTTGCCTACGTCCACGCCCGGCGGTGCTGGCCGGCTCAGGCGCGGGTGGCGGCAGCCTATGGGTGTCTGGCGATCGGGTTCCTCTTCCTGTCGATCGACGACTTCGTCATGATTCATGAGGAGGTCGAAGAAAACGTCATTGAGCCGCTCGTAGCTCAACTGCCCGAAAGGGGTCAGGCAATGTACGACGGGCTTCTGTTCGGCGCAATCCTGGCTCTTCTGCTGGTCGTGATCGTTTCCGGTCCGATCTTCAGGACGGTCAGGCGCGGCAGCGTGGCTCTGCTCGTCGCTTCGGTCGCGTTGGTAATCGCGGGGGTGATTGCCGAGTTCGTATTCGTGCAGTTGGAGTGCGATTACCGGAGTCGATGCTTCCGGGTGGAGGTGGTCTTTGAGGAGGGGGGCGAGATGCTGGCGATCCTGGCTTTTCTTAGCTTCCAGTACCGCCAGCTCAACAGCGCGGTAACCCAGGCCAGAGAGTGAATCGCAGCAGCTTGAGGAGTCGGCGCAAGTAGGAGGAACCTTGGGAAGTTAGCCCGTTGTCCGGCCCGGCGTGCGACAGAGGCCCACCCCTCTGCTCGCTCCCAGTCGTTCTCTGGGATCCGCGGAATTCCGCTGCCGGACGAGTCGATGATCTTGCCGGCTCAACGGGCTGTCGTTTTTGGCCTCCATATTCTTTGCGAGATTCTCGGCCTCAGACTTTATCGATGCCGTGGAAGAGGGTCTCACGGCTGCGAAAGAATCCAATGACCGGCTTCATGCCCGCCTTGATTAAGCTCTTGACCGGAGTGAATCCCTGCACGCGAATCGGCTCCAATCAAGCAAGCGGGTGGGAAGGCCGTAGTGCTGAGCAAGAAAAAGCCATTCATGTTTTGAGCTTGTTTGGGGACAATTCGCATATCGAGCAGGCGCATATTCCTTGAACCTTATGATCATGCTGGCTTCGTCTTTCGATAAAAAGAGCCTCCTCCCCTCCGGGTTGCAGCGAAACACTTTTGGGAGAAGATCCCAGCACGCCTCGACTTCACCCCGCCACCAAAGCGTGTCCTTACCAAGTTCGGAGTGAATTCTCAGTTGTCCGGTGAGTATCTCCGCGAACGCAGTTATGTGTGCCTGCGTGAGGTTACACGAAAGACCCATGAGCTTTCTCAACTGAACCGGATCGAGCATGTGGGTGGAATTTCCGGCCATCGGCCTCTACTTATTTCCTGCCTTCCCGGCCAGCAAGAACTCGGGCATGATTACAACAAAAAGCGCGACTGCAGTCAGACGGTGTTTAAGCATTGGACTCTTGTTTCGGGATCGAGGCGCCAGAAATGCAGGTTGGAGAATCGATCCCGCCTATCGAGTTTCCAGTTATTCTACTTCAAATCGGCATTCCTGGGAAAAAGCGGGTTGATCGGACAGCCGAACTTGAGCATTCCTTTTGGCCTGTCGCGCATCATCGCACACTTCTCGGTATTGATGTCAATCCAGCAAATCGCTTAAACTTCGCACCATCCATTTTCCTGAACTGATTGTTTTCGAGCCGCCGGTTCCCAGGGAAACCAGGAGGACAAACGAAGTGAA
>JACQGG010000134.1 GCA_016199665.1 Acidobacteriota bacterium
CAGGATTGCTGATGCTGGCCCGTCTAAAAAAGGGAGCCATGCGCACACCCGGGGAATAGCCGTACGCGTAAGGCATCAAGGGCTCAAAGAAAATGCCGAATCCCCCCCGAATAGAGAGCTTGCCACTGCCTTTCGGATCCCAGGCAAAGCCCAGCCGGGGAGCAAAATCCTTCTTGCTGGTTTCCACATAAGCTCCTCGACCTAAGACGGTTGGCCCCGGGTCCGAAGGGCGCAGGAGGCGCGCGGACCGGCCATGCACTTCAATGGGGGAGGTGGTAAATTCGTAGCGCAGACCCAGGTTGAACGTCAGATTCCTCTTAACCTGGAAATCCTCTTGAACGAAGAAACCATACAAGGTCTGCCGCCAGGAACGGGTGGCGTCGGTATCGGGAAACACGGAGCGAAACGCGTTCGGTCTTCCGGTCAGAAGCCTTTCCATCGTAGTAAAAGTATAGACCCCCCCATACTCGGTATAGTTGGTGACGTGGTAACGGAGGTTTTTGACGAGCAGGCCCGACTTCAGCGAATGGCGGCCCTTGTTCCAGCTTACATTATCGCCGTATTCATACACATTGAAAGCGTCGGTTCTCAGGGCGGTGTTACACCCAACCAATGCAGTAATGTTGAGGGCGTTCATCAGGAACCCTCCACTGGTCGCAAAAGGTCTCCCGGGAATAAGGTCTAAAGAGGAAGGGATGGAAACGAGCTGCTCACAGGGACCGCTGCCGCCCGAACGGTTAAACCCGACGTGGAATGCGTTGAGCAGCGTCGGCGTGAGAATCCGGGTTTCCTCCAGCACGAAATATTGACTGCGCGAGCGATTGACCCGGTTTATTGTCGCCGGGTTGGTCGGAGTCGACTTGATCGCGTCATCAATGCTGTAACGGCTATAAAGAGAATCTTTTGTCGAAAAGTTGTAGTCGATTCTCGCCATGAAGAAGTCATCGTTGGCCGGAGTTTTCACGGAGGCGACATATTCTCCGGTCCCATCGCCGTTGTCCCTCCCATTGGGAGGGGGCAACAGGGCCAGATAAGGTTTGATGTTGGAATGGACCTGAACGGTTCTGTTGGGAGGGAGAATCCCCTGCTTGGCGAGTTCCGTGGGAACATTATTGATCGTGAAATTGTTCTCCCGGTCTCTTAAGCCTTCGTAATTTACAAAGAAAAACATTTTATCTTTCTTGATGGGACCGCCCAAAGAGGCTCCAAACTGATTTCGCTTGAACGGGGGAGGGGCTCCCTGCGGATTAAAGAAGTTCCGAGCGTCGAAAGCGCTGTTGCGATGAAATTCAAGCAAGGAACCATGAAAGGCATTGGTTCCCGAGCGGGTTACGGCGCTGACCACGCCGCCGGAGCCGCCGAACTCGGAGCTGAAATTATTGACCTGGACTTTAAACTCCCGCACCGCCTCCACGCCCAAAAAAACGCCGGCAACGCTGGTCGGCATTTCATTATTCAGGCTGGAAATGTCGGAATTATCCATGAGAATCTTGGTTTGATACCGGCGCGCGCCGCCAATGTTAAAACTGCTTTCAGGCGTGGTCGATGCCCGGGAAATAGTCACCCCGACTTCCAATGCGGTCAACTGTCCGATGCTGCGTCCGTTCAGAGGCATATTTCGGATTTGCCGGTCGTCGATCAGCCCGCCCAGCGACGAGCTGGTCGTCTCGACGAGCGGAGCTTCGGAAGAAACCGTGACACTTTCGGTGACCTCTCCAACCTTCAAGGTGAGATCAACGATGGCCTCCCGGCCCATGGTCAACTGAATCCCGGATCGGATCTCTCGCTGAAATCCGGCCAGTTCGATCTCCACCTGATAGCTACCCACCGGGAGCAGGGTCGCTCGATAGCGACCCTCGTCGTCGGTAATTGAGATTCTCACCAGGCCTGTTTCCGTATTCCTCACCGTGACAGTGGCTCCGGGCAGAACGGCGCCGGTTGCATCCTTAGCCGTCCCTGAAATGGTCGCGGTAGTGATCTGCGCCAGGATCAGCGCATGGCTGGATGCCAAAAAGCCAGGCGCAAAAAAGATGAGCGAAGCAAGAATTTGGTGCGTCAATTTTTGCATGACTCTTCTCCTTTTCACTTCAAGTTAAATTTGAGCACGTGGCGTTTCCCGTCCCCCAGATCAGGCTTTACATTGGGGCTGAACTCGAACTTGCGCCTTTTTTGAGTTCTTCCAGCATCCGGGCCTCATCTCGATCCCGGTCGTAGGTGACTTTGCCTCCCACGATCACTTTCAAAATGGGCAGGTCTGCAATCTTCTCTTCCGGCACGGTCATATAGTCGCCGCCCAAGACCACCAGGTCGGCGAGTTTTCCCGGCTCGATTGTTCCCAGGATCTTTTCGTCTCCGGAAAAACGCGCGGCCCACGCGGTGGCCATTCTCAGGACGTCTTCCCGGGTCGCCTTCAGATGAGGTCCCAACACCTTTCCCGTATCGATGTTTTTCCGGGTGACAAACAGTTGCATTGATTGCAGATAAAGGTTCTGGTCATCCAAAAACGTCCCCGCGCCTCCCTGGCCGCCGGATCCGGTTGGGCCCCCGCCGCGCCAACCTGCTATGTTGGTGACCTCCATGACCGGCTTCAAGCCGATCTCGATCAACTCGCGAATGGGAAGAAAACCAGCCACCGCATCCGCTCCGTACTGCTTTTCCAGAGTTGCCGTACTGCCCCGAAAGATGGTTTGATTCATGGAGAGCACGGCGTCGTACCCGGCCAGCCTTTTGGCAAGGTCTGGAGGCCTCATCAGTCCGTGCACCATACCAAAATGCTTGCCCTTGACCGGAGTGGTCTGGTTGATCTTGTCAAAGACCTCCAGGGCCAGTTCCACTCCCCCGTCTCCCAGAATGTGAAAATCGCTCACATTCCAGCCATACTTTCCTGTCAGCAACGCGCTGTTGTAATCGCTATACTGCTTCCAGTCCTTTCCTTCCACCACCATGTCCCGCCACTTGTTCTGTCCGTAGGCCCCAAACGCATACCAAGTCTCCAGTTGCCGCATCGGCTTGCGCGTTAAGTTGCCTCCGGCCGTGGGGATACCGTCAATCGAACTGACCGTGGCGCCGCTGATCTTGAACCATTCGTCCCCCACGTCCATGAGATTACCCAGTCGCTTCAGGTATGCTTCGGTGCGCGGGTTCAGCCGCATGAACTCGGTACTGACACGAATCCGAACCGGCATCTGGCCCCGTCTCTGAATCTCTCTCAGGATGGAAATGGCCAGTCCGCTGTGGCGCGCACCCAACGAGGTGACCCCCATCCGGTTAATAAATTTCTCGCGCTTGATTTCCTTCTGGATCAAATCCTCCAGGTGCTGTCCTTCCGGCCAGGGAATGATCTCGTAGGTCATCGCTCCGTAGGCGCCGCCGGCGATCCGCCCGTTGGGCTGCCCGCTCTTGTCTCTAAAGATACCCGCCTGTACCACTTCGTCGGACAGATAGTCCTTCAGGTACGCAAAGGCCTTGCTGTTGACAAATCCAGTGGTGTTGTCGAGCGTCACCAGCAACGGTTGGTTGGGGGCGAGCTGGTCCAGGAGCTGGATGTTCAACTGATAGGCAGCCGCTGTGCGGAAGGGATTCACAAACACCCACTCTCCCGCAGGGGCCTTGGCTACCGCTGTCTTGGTCTGCCGCAAGCAATCATCGAGCGCCTCACACCGCAGCGCCGTGTAGTTCTTCATATAGGTGGGTCCGGAAGGCCCGTGACCGCCTTGTGATCCCCCAGAGTGGGAGTCAATGAAACCCGGCGTGACCGTACCTCCTTTCAGGTCGATCTGAACCGTACTGGGACCCGCCATCTTCTGGATCAGCGCCGTATCCCCCACGCTCAGGATCTTCCCATCCCGCACTGCCACCGCCTGGGTGATGGTGAATTTGTCATCCGCGGTCAACACCTTTCCGTTGTATAAAATCAGATCGGCGTACGCATGCATCGCAGCCAGCAGATCAGCCTGCTGCGCCAGTAAGGCCGTGCCTCCAAGGGCAAATGACAAAGGGATCAAGAAACACACCGGCACGTAAAACCTGGCCAAAGTAAGTCGACTCATGGTGACCTCCTCACGGGAAAAAACTAAAGAATGATTCCTGGGTCTATTCCTCCCAGAGCCAGAAGGAAGATAAGGTCGCAAATCTTGAGCAAGATGACTCACCTCCGACTCCATCAGCATCGGATGTGCTGCATTCCCTCAAACAAACCCGACAGGTCTGTTTCCCCGTCAAAGGGTGGTCCACTTGGCTCGATTGGAAATGTATGAAATAACTTTAAGATGGCGATTTCTCTCCTGTCAAGGAATTTCTCCGGTGGGAGTGCTGCGGAAGGTCTCAAACACTTTCGTGGTATCATCTGGTTTGTCGTCTACCAGCGGCCCTATGGCTCCAGTGTGCTCCTCAAGAAGCGCAACGCCAAAAAGACTTGATGGGTTCAGTCACCGTGGAGGCCTTCTTTTGCCCGGCAGCTTCACCGCGCTGCTAATCCGGCCAATCCTGTTTCTGCTGGTCACATCAATTCCCTCAGGCTCTTTTGCCCAGACTTCTCCAAGTCCATCCGGCAGTCCGGCAAAGGCGAAGAGCAGACCGAGCATTACCGCCAGCCTGAATCCGGTTCCTCCAGGTCCCGCCTATGGAACGACAAAGATTGTCTGGAACACCGGGGACGGCGCGTGGGGACAGGTATACGTATCCGACAATGGCGCCCCAGAAAAGCTTGCCGCGCAGGGACCCGAGGGCACCATAGAGGCCCCCTGGATTGGTCAAGGAAACTATGAATTTCGCCTTTATGCCGGACAAGGGCGCGAGAAACTGCTTGCTTCGGTCAACGTCAGGCGCGCTGAAAAGGCGCCGGAGTCCCCCGCCGCGCGGAAGGACATCTCCAGACGAGCTGAACGTCCCCAGCCGCTCGCAGCGGCGGAGGATCGGAATATTGCTGCCGATGCAAAGTCGCTCTCTTTAAATATCGGCGCGGTGGCGTTCGCGGCTTTCGGCGGCGTCCTGCTCTTGTTGGCGGCCTGCTACATATACAAAAAAGCCAGTCGCCGCTTCGGGGCGGCCGCACTCCCGGTGTTGAAGCCGCTCTGTAGCGGACCAAGGCTGCGCGAACTCTCTCCTGCCTATCTTTGGATCCTGACGCTGATTAGCACAGCCGGCGCGGTCATCCGCGTCGCATCCCAGGTCGGCCGCCCGTTCATCGGCGACGAGGTGGGCAGCTTGCTGTCCCTGCAGCATTCCTATACGGATCTGATGACCCATTTCGGCACTTGGCAGAGCATGAACGCTTATCTGATGATGCTTAAGGCTCTGTCCGAAAACTTGGGCAGCAGCCCCTGGGTACTGGTCATGCCCACTCTGATGGCGGGCATCGCTCTTGTTCCGCTTGTTTGCGCTGTCGCGTCCCGGTTATTTTCCGCTCGACTGGGACTCCTCGCTGCCGCGCTTACCGCGTTCAATCCCTTTTTGATCGAATGCAGCCTTCAGATTCGCTCCTACAGCCTGTTGGCCGCCCTGTCGCTCGCGTGCCTCGTCTGCTTTATCGACTGGTGCAATGCGCCGGGCTGGTTGTCCGGCATCGGCAGCGCTGCCTTCGGATCTCTGGCGCTGCTCATGCACCTGAATGCCATCTATTTCCTGGCGTTTCTGTTTTTCTTGCTCCTGATCTGGTTTTGGCATAATCGTTCCGAGGTGCGCTTGCTTCGGCTCCTCTCTCTGCTGCTCCCTATGGTGATTCTTCTCGGCCTGGCTGCAGCCACCTTGCTTCCTCTTCTGCCGGACATGGCTGAGATTCGCGGGGTCTGGTCCAGCGCCCCCCCAACTTCGGTCAACTACCTGCCCACCGTTATGGACATGTACTTCACTAACGGCTTCTGGCTGCTGCCTACACTCTTTCTGCTTGTGTGCGGTTTTTGTTCCGCCGCTCGCCGGTCTGATCTGTCATCGGCGGTACTGCTTCTTGGTATTCTGATCCCTCCGGCAGCGACCTCCCTCATGGGTGTCTCGCATTATCCCTGGGCGTATGCCCGCTTCCTGATCGACATTCTGCCGCTGATGTTGATTGTCATTGTGGTCGGCATCGATGCCGTCTCCCCTCGACGTTGGGCGCAGTGGCTGCTGCTGGCGATAGTCACGGCGACATGGGCCCCGCGCATTGGCAACCTGCTGGTCAAGAAAGATGAATCCCCATGGCCCCAGGTTGCCGCCTACCTCCGGGAGAACGTCCGGACCGCTGATTATTGCCTGAGCGTCAATCCCTTAGACGAAACGTTGATGATCAAGACGTATACGGCCGATCCGCCGATTTCTTTCATTTCAGCCCAAGATTTCGCCAACAGACCGGAGCCCCTTTTGTCTCCGGGGCGCCTGTTTGTGATCAACAGCGGAGACCGGCTCCTGTCCGACGCGCCGCAGCGCATCATCGGATCAGTACAGATCCTCTTGTACTCAGGCCCCTCCCTGCAGACAATCGGCACCACACTCTTGGACGATCTCCGCAGAAGTCTCAATAAGCGCGTTGCCCCCAAATTCGTCAATCACTATCGCCTGACCGTGGATCTGATGTCCAAGCTTTCCCAGACAGCCGAGCAGGCCGAGTATACTTCCCTCTACTACGAGTGCAGGATGCGCACGCGTCGCCAGCGCTACCTGCCCGGCCAGTTTCTTGAGGCCGGCGGCGAAGAAGAACCTTGACCGCCCTTTGCTGCGGGATGTTAAAACTATGAACGAAAGCTGCGGAGGAATATTTGATTCGCCGGTTGCCGACGGTTGTACCAGGCCGATGCCCCAGACAATAAAGAGAACCGTTTGTATTCTTGGAATGCACCGCAGCGGCACCAGTTGTGTCACAGGCACGCTGGAAGAGAACGGAGTCTATCTTGGGGCGGTGGCTCGAAACAGCCCCTTTAATTTAAGAGGCAACCGAGAAAATCCCAGAATCATGGCTTTGCACAACGACCTGCTGGCCGCGAACGGCGGCAGTTGGGACTGTCCGCCGCCGGAAGTTGTCTGGTCTGCGGTCCACAAGCAAACCAGAGAGGAAATCATCCGCGAGTACGATCACGTGGACTGCTGGGGATTCAAAGACCCGCGAACGCTGCTGACGTTGGATGGCTGGCTGGAGGCCTTGCCGGAGCTTTCCATGATCGGAATTTTCCGCCATCCGATCGCGTCAGCCAAATCTCTTCAGGCTCGAAGCGGCATGGAACTGGAGAAGGGAATCGACTTGTGGACTTACTACAATGCCCGGATGCTTTCCTACCGGAACAGGCATCACTTCCCGATTCTCTCCTTCGATTTGGAGGAGGCTGTTTTCCGCGAAAAATTAGCCCAAGCCCTCAAACAGTTGAATTTGCTGAGGCCGAATCCGGGATTGGAATTTTTCGACCCGGCATTGCGACATCAGGTGGCGGATGAGCCGGCGTTGCCGCTTCCCTCCAAAGCGCGCGAACTACTCGATACCTTGAACGCGGCAGCCTTGTGACCGACGCCGGTCCCCATCCCTCATCGCAGGCCATTCTTTCCATCGTTGTCGTCCTGTTCAACATGGCTCGAGAAGCGCCGAGAACGCTGCTCTCTTTGAGCCCGGCCTATCAGGGCATAAAGAGCGACGGGTACGAGGTCATCGTGGTTGAGAACGGATCGCCGGTTCCGCTCTCCCGCACGGACGTCGAAGGCATTGCGCCCAACTTCCGCTACCACTATATTCCCGATGCCCCGAAGTCTCCGGCGTTCGCCATTAACTATGGCGCAAGCAAATCGTCTGCGCCATTCCTGGGAATCATGATTGACGGCGCCAGGATCGCGACTCCGGGAGTTGTCCGTTATGCTCTCAAAGCGCTGCGCGCATACGACATGCCCGTTGTCAGCACATTGGGCGCCCACCTCGGACCTGACCTTCAGAGCCGCTCGCTATTAAAAGGATATAACGAGGCGGTAGAGGACGAATTGCTCAACAGCATCGGATGGCCCTCGGATGGGTACAGACTATTCGAGATCGCCTCGTTGGCCGACAGTTGGAACTGCGGCTGGTTTGGAGGCGGCGCCGAAAGCAATGGTTTGTTCATGTGCAGGAAAACATTTGACGCTCTGGGAGGATACGATGAACGCTTTGACCTGCCCGGGGGAGGCTTCGTGAATCTTGATTTTTATCGCCGCGCTTGCGAGCTGCCGGATTCGGACCTTGTAATCCTTTTGGGGGAGGCAACTTTTCACCAAGTTCATTCCGGCACCGCTACGAGCGTACCTCCGGAGAAGCTTCCCGCCGTCTTGGCGCAATATGACGAGCAATACTTCAAGATTCGCAAGAAGCATTATTCCCGGCCCGTCAAACAGGCGGATTACTTGGGACAGGCCGCTCCGCAGGCGCTGGAGTGGATCCGGCGGTCGGCTGAAGCCCGGATCGCGCTGCCGGCAGCCGCTCCAGGGGAACAGGAAAATGGTTGATTGCGTCGGAGCCTTCAGCCCGCTGGAAAATTACCGTCGAAGCGTACGACTGCCGCATGTTTCGCCGCACATCGACGCCCAGATCCGCCGCGCGGACCCGATGAGGCAGATGAAAGAGACATTGGGTTTCTTGGAAGAAATCAACTCTGGCGGATCACTTCGGTCCGTGCTGCTGCTTCACAAAGACAAGCTCCCCGCCTGGCGGCTAAACTAACTGGCAATTGAGTAGTGTGTCCCCGGATTTCCGATTTCCAACGTGTCAAACTTCCTCCAAGCGCACGCCACGGCCGGCTCGCAGGCTCTTTCTTGCACCTTCAATACGTTGCAGGAATCGAGGATCGTTTTCTAGACGGTAGTCAAACCAATCATCTTCCGTCTCAAAGCCAATCAGAACCCCTGCAGGCTTGCCGTGCCGCGTGATTACAATCTCCTCTCTTTCCGCTGCGTGGAGATACTTTGACAGATCATCCTTTACCTCTGACAACGCCACCTTTTTCATTGTGCCTCTCCAATCCTGTCCAGCCATGAAGCTGCCTCCGATTTGGGAACGATCGCCAGGATCTCCACCCTGGTCTCGGAAACATCATAAAAAACCCGGACATCATCGATACGTAACCGATACTGGGGACGCGCCATCCCTCGAAGACGTTTGATCCGACTCCTACTCACCTTTTCGGGCTCCCGCATAAGATGCGTCTTAATCGCCTCCTGAACTGTGGAACGAACGGCAGCTTTCAGACAACGCAAATCCTGCACAGCTTCCGGCGACAAGATTATTGTATGTTTCATTCTGGCCAGATTATAGCCAAAAACTCAAAGGCTAGTTCGTGCCTGAGCAGTTGGCTACCGCAGCAGGTTTTTACAGGGTTGGCGGGGGCACTCCGCTCCTGTTGTTGCTAGCGTCCCCCGGGTTGCCGCGCGGACGGAGGCTTGGCCAGTGCCGACGTCTCTGTTAATCTGCCGTCATCAGATTTTCGGCATGAAGCAGCCTTGCACAATAGGACTGATTGGTGGAACTGGAACGGAAGGGCGGGGTATCGCTTTGCGTCTGGCTGCCGCCGGGCTGGAACTGGGTGTGGGATCCAGGCTGCCGGTTCGAGCCCGCGAGCTGGCGAGTGAACTCAATGAGCAACTGAAAGCCGGAAGGATCAGCGGGACGGATAATGCCACGCTCATCAGTCAATCGGAAATCGTTTTTCTCACCGTGCCCTTTGTCCATGCCGATGCAGTCCTGCAAGAGCATCGCGAGCGATTTTTTGCGGGCCAGATTCTGGTGGATGTCACCGTTCCCGTGGTTTTTGACAAGGGGCCACGCCTGCTTGAGTTGGCGGAAGGCTCGGGAGCGGAACACATCCGGAACAGGATTCCCTTACATTTGGCGCTGGTGGCGGCATTCAAGACCCTTCCTGCTCACTTGCTGGCCCACGCCGACTCCTGGCTGGACTGTGACGAGTTCATCTGCTCGGACTCGGTTGAGGCCAAGAGACGAGTTCTTGACCTGGTCAGCAGAATCCCTCGCTTGCGATGGGTGGATGCCGGTTCCCTGAGCGCCAGCCGCAGCCTCGAAGCGATGACTTTGCTGGCAATTGACATCAACCGCCGCCATAAGGTTCAGGCGTCGCGGTTCCGGCTGGTGGGATTGCCATAAACATCCAGCTTGTCTCGGCTGACGAGGGTCTGCCTGTGAATCCCGTACAGCGTCTCGCGAGGGCTTTCCGCCGGCCCCGCCGGGGCCGGGTTGCATTACGGGGAATCGTCTTCCAGGGGCTCGCGCAGAAAGCGCGCTCACCCCTGGCTCCCTTCCTGCCGGCCCTGCCGGGCCGGCTTGAGCCCCGCCCCAGCTCGGTTGCTACGTTAAGACAAACTCCAACGCAGGGGAATGACCTGCCGGGCCGGCTTTGGCCACGGAAGCCAAAGGAAAAGAGGAGAAGCTCAGGAACGTACGGGCGTCTATCTTGATGGATTCGGTTTCACGGAAGCCAAGGAAAAGAGGGAAAGCCCGAGAAAGACGGATAAACCCCCGAACACTTCTCCCTCGAAATTTTCCGGGCTAGGACGAGGAGAATTGATTGAAGGCACCTCTCTAATCCGGGGAGGGAATGCGCTAACCGATTTTGCGAATCAGGAAGCGGTATTTCCCGTTCACTTGCTGCTCGGCCAGCAGCAGTTCATGGCCTGTGCGCTTGGCCCAGGAC
>JACQGG010000140.1 GCA_016199665.1 Acidobacteriota bacterium
GCCGGTGCAGTGGCCGCCCGAGGGAACGGAAGAAATCCCGGAGGGCGCCATTTTGGAATGGCGCGAGGCTTTTGATGAGTTCTACCGTTTCGCGTCGGCGGCTCTGCGGCGCGGAATGATGCTGCATTTCGACTACGGCGAAGAGCGCGACAAGTTAAATCCGCAGGGAACGCTGCGCACCTTCTTCCGTCACCGGCTCGGGGACGATCCCCTGACGCATCTGGGAGAGCAGGACATTACTGCCAGTGTCGACTTTTCGCACCTCGTCCGTTTGGGACAGCAATATCATTTTCAGAGCCGGCTCCTCGGCCAGCGCCAATACCTGATCGAACGTGGAATACTGCAGAAGGTCGCACTGCGGTTTGAGGGGACGCCCCCGGACCCGCCGGGGGTTATTCAGGAAAAGCTGGCGGTCAAGGACCTGGTTATTCCGGGGGGCATCAGCGATCACTTCAAGGTCTTGATTCAAGAGCGGGCGGGGGCCGCAGGGCTTGTGGAACATTAGCCGTCCTGACTGGGGCTGACCGTCCTGACGAGGCTGCTCAGCGACTGAAGTTAAGCGAAAAACTCCGGAGCGGGTTGAACTTTGCGCCGGTATCCTGCAACATTCGCAGCACTTGCTCTTTTGCGCGGTCTTGTCGAATTATAGTAAAGTAGGGGTGAAACTGAAAGAGCCATGAGCGTTCACGTGACGATTCAAGGGAGACTCGTCAGCCATGGAATTCGTTGTCTGTGGTATCTCACGCACCGGGACAACTTGGTGTCTATCTTCCAACATGGCATTCTCTCCCACTCCGACGTCGAGCGCAAGTGTCTGCCTCACGAGCGCATTGATTGGCCCTCCATACAACGTTTACGCAGCCGAACCATCGACAGCAATGGTATGCAGATCTGTCTCCACGACCTAGTTCCACTGTTCCTTGCTAGTCATCAGCCAATGTTGTACGTCCAAAGGGATCAATCTGCCGTTGTGCACCTTGAGCTTGATCTCAAGGTTCTTAGCGTCGCTGGAACCGTTTTTTCGGACGGGAATGCGGCGGCGAGAAACACACAATTCTACAGGGATCCCGAGGATATCGAGCGGCTCTACTGGGACGTCATACCCCTCCAGAACTGCTTTTCAAAAGGGTACAAGTGTAAGAAAGCTGCTGAGGTCCTTGTTCGAAGCCCCGTGTCACCTCGCTACATCCTGAAAGTTCACGTGCGTGACAAAATAGCCCGCGCGGACTGCATAAGAAAGCTCCCCAGCGTAGGGACGCAAGTTAAGATGTCACGTCATTTGTATTCATCATGACGCTAATCAACCCGTTAAGATTAGATTGGTCCGACCCAGTTGCGGATTACGTAAGGTGATCGTGGCAAGACCTAGGCCCGAAATAAAAACCCTCTACTACATTACTCATGTCGCAAACCTGAATTCAATCTTTGCACGTGGCATCTTGTCCCACGCTCTGATAGAGGAGCTTCATTTAACATACACGCCGGTGTACGACGACCGCATCGTCGCCAGCCGGAAATCACGCGTAGCACCAGGTGGCGAGAATCTCTGGGAATTTGCCAATCTCTACTTCCAGGCAAGGAATCCAATGCTTTACAGGGTTTTGCATGAGAAGGCGGACAGTGACATTGTTGTTCTAGGCATCCGGCCTACCGTTTTTTCTTGCCCGGGCGTTCTTATCGCGCCTGGCAACGCCGCAAGTCGCGCCACCGACCTTCTGGCACCTGCGGAAGGCTTGAAGGCAATCGCCAAAATCTGGGACTGCATCACCAGCGAGTGGTGGAACTCCATGGATGGTTCAAAGCGCCGGATTATGGCCGAGTGTCTCGTGCCTAGACACGTGCCATCGGATCTCATTCATACCGTGTATGTTTCGAGCCATTCTGCGGCGGATAAAGTTCGCGGATTGGCGCTACCCTCACACGTTGCAATTGTACCGGAGCCGACGATGTTCTTCCGCCCGGCACGACGCTTCCGTGTTACCGATCGCCTCTTTCTCGCGGAAGGTGACATGTTCTTTTCGACTATGCAAACACTTACAGTCAGCGTGAATACTGTGGGCATCATGGGCAAGGGATTGGCGTCACGAGCGAAGTATCAGTTCCCAGATGTGTACGTTTTCTACCAGGATGCCTGCAGGAAGAAGCAGCTTCGCCTGGGCCATCCCTACCTGTACAAGCGTGAGTCCTGTGTAGACATCGAACTCGCTGACGATCCTGAGACACTCCCCGGACCGAATGCGACGAAGTGGTTCTTGCTGTTCGCCACGAAGAAACATTGGCGGTACGACTCAGACCTGGGAGTAATCGACCAGGGGCTTGCCTGGGTCGTGGATAACTATAAAAGTGAAGGCATCGAGTCGCTTGCTCTTCCGGCTCTTGGATGTGGCCTTGGCCGTCTGGACTGGCGTGAGGTGGGTCCCATTATGTGCCGCCGGCTTGCTGGTGTTAGTATCCCTATCGCCATCTATCTTCCGAGGGAAGCCGCATTGGATAATGAACTTCTTTCCCCAGAGTACTTGCTTAAGTAGTAATGGGGCAACGCGCTGGTTGCTCAAGTCCCCCTGTGGGATATGACTCATTTCTGCCACTTGACTGGAAAGAACTGCGGGCCGCGCAGCCTACGCGGCGTTCCGGCTGCTTCAGCCAAGGGCCCATTGCGGGGCGTTGGCCGGCACAATGGGTGCGACATTGACCCCGCAGGCTCGGCCGGCCGCCTGTGCCAGCGCCTCCCAGAACTTCGCCGAATATCCGTAATCGCTGGCCAGGATCTGCCCCTGCGCTCCGACCAGGAACAACGCCGGAACGCTGGCGACCCCCAGAGCATCGCTCAAAGCATAGGGATCTTCCTCGTAAAGCACGAGCGTGAAGCGGGTCCCCCACTCCTTGAGAAACTTTGACGTACTTTGCCTGTCATCCTGCGAAATCCCAATGAAGGGAAGCTGCTGGATCTGGGTGATCAGCCGGTTGAAGTACGGGAGCGAAAACTGAGAAGTGGGACAATCCGTCTTGAAAACAGCGAACAGCGCCGCCGGAGCTTTCTCCAGAATCATTGAGAGGTTGTAGGACCTGCGGTCATCTGCCGGCAGATTGAAGTCGGGGAAACGCGCGCCCGCTTCCAGGAATGAGGCCGATTTTTGTTTCAATCTGTTCTCCAGTTCACAATAATGACCGGCACTTGAATTGCGGATTGCGGAATGCGGAATGGGGATTGCTGAATGAAGCATTCATCTCTGGCCCTTAATCCGTCATCAACGGCTTCTGTTGTCCCGTTTCGGACCCATCGGAACCTCTTTATTCTAGCAGCAATTAGTTTGCTGGCTATCGGATTGCGGCTGCAATATCTGGATCAGGTCACCCTCGACTGGGACGAAGACCTCTATCGGGCCTTTGCCCAGGACCTGCTGGGAGGCAAGCTGCTGTACCGGGATCTTTGGGACCACAAACCCCCCGGAATCTATTACCTGTTTGCCGCGATCGGCTGGGTGCATCCTTCGATTGTCTTTTTTCGCGCTGTTTCCATCGCCTGGGGACTGGCCAGCGGCCTGATGCTGTATGCAATCGCCTCTCGTTTGTGGAGCGCGCAGGCAGGGCTCGCCGCCTTTCTTGCGTGGGTCATCGTGACGGCCGCGCCTTGGGGGGCGCAGGCGAATGCCGAGTTGTTTTTCACACTCTTTACCCTCCTGGCCGTCTACTTGTTTGTGACAACGCTCCTGGCAGGCGAGTGGGGAATGGGGAATGCGGAGTGTGGAGTGGGGAGTGCGGAGTGTGGCAAAGAGAATGCACAGTTGGCAGCCCTGCATTCCGCACTCCCCACTCCGCATTCCGCACTCCCCCGTGCCCCGTTCCTGTTGGCCATCGGCTTCTTCTCCGGGCTTGCATTTCAGTTCAAACCAGTCGCTGCATTCGACTTGGGAGCGATGCTCCTGACAGTGGCGCAAATGCGTGCCGCTCGCAAACGGGTTGTCGGGTGGATGCTGGGTGGATTCTTGATCCCCAATCTTGCCGTGTTTGCCTGCTTTGCGCGTCTGAAATTGGTAAGCGAGTGGCTATATGCGACATACTGGTATAACGTTCTCTACATTACCGACCCGATCCGGGAAGTGCTGGCCTACGGTCCGCAAAACCTGCTCGATGTACTGAAGGGCAATGGGTTCTTCTTTGCGGCAGCGGCGATGGGCGCTGGCATGCTCTGGCGGCGGGAGACCCGTTTGAGACGCTGGTTCTTTATGATATGGATCTGCCTGACTTTTCTTTCCGTCTCTCTCGGACTCAAATTTCTAAGGCACTATTTCCTGCAATGGCTGGCGCCGTTGTGCGTTCTGTTCGGTTTTTTCCTTCACTGCCTGTCAGAGAATCAACTCCGGCTGCCCCGGATAATTTTCCGGACACTGCTCGCGGGTTGGGTCGGATACGTGGCCACAGTCCAGGGGCTGGATGCAGTGGAGAAAGTAAAGACCTGGAGGCGGGAGGGTCTGGTGTATCGCGACGCGGCGTACCGAACCGCTCAGTTTCTCAGGCGAAACTTTCCGGACAAGTCGGTCTATGTTTGGAGATCTCCATACCTTGCAATCTACTTTTTGTCGGGCCAGCGGCCGGCGACCCGATTCCTCTTCTGGCGTCACCTGACGCGCCCGCCTGTCGTGGGGTGGATCGAAAAGCAGTGGCGCGCAGACCTGGTCTCGCATCCCCCCGAGTTGATCATCAACAGCGATTCCTGGAACCTGCCGGCAGGAAGCGTCCCTTTCATGAATGGGTTGCTTGGCGCGCGCTACCACCCTTTGCGGAAACTGCGCGCGATGACCATTTATCAATTGTCCGGGAACCGGCCGGGCGGGGCCGAGCAGGCAGGGAGTCAGAAGTGAACCCAAGGCGGCGGGCAGCGTGGCTGCTTCTCCTTGCGGGGCTGCTTCACACAGGTGTGAATCTGCTCTGGCTGAGTCGCGACACCCGCCCGTGGATTTGGGACATGGCGTTCCAGGCCAGGATGGGGCTGGATTGGCTGGATTGGGCGCGCCATCCCTCTTTGGAAAAGCTGCAGGAGATTGATCGGACCTCCATGCAGTACCCTCCCCTGTACCCCTGGGCGGAGGCAGCCGGCTATGCGATCGCAGGAAAGTCAGCGGACGCCGCCGCCCTTCCTAATTTCCTTTTTCTCGGTTTGATGCTCTGGGCGGTTTTCCGCATCGGAGAGCGGCTGGGCGGCGTCAGCATGGGACTCTGGGCCTCCGTGCTCACGAGTTTCTTCCCCATCCTGGTTTGGCTCTCCCGGACTCCTCTGGTCGACTTTTCGCTTACGGCGCTGGTTTGTGTCGCAATCCACTTCCTTCTGGAAACCGAGAACTTTCAGCGGCCCGGAAGATGTCTCCTCTTCGGTGTCACTTGCGGGATCGGCATGCTGGACAAGTGGAGCTTCCTGTTCTTTGTGGCGGGACCGGCCCTGTATGTCTGTCTTGAAAAGCGGTCCTGGAGACAGAGATGCTGTCTGAGAAACCTGCTGTTGGGGACAGCGGTGGCGGTGTTGATTGCATCGGTCTGGTATGCGCCGAAATTCAGTTACCTGCTTTTCGACTATCTTCCGCGCCACGCGGCCGAAGGAGCCGCCGAAGGAGATCCTCCGTTGTTGTCTGCGGTTGCGTGGATTTATTACCTCGAGTTTTTGTTGAGCTATCAGTTGTTCATGCCTCTGGCGCTGCCACTTGGAGCGGGTATCTACTGGGCGGTGCGCCGCCTGCGGCATATCCGGTCGCTGGCCGTGGTCTGCGTCTGGCTGTCAAGCTCCTGGTTTCTACTGTCGTTGTTTCGGAACAAAGACCCGCGCTATACGGTTCCGTTGCTTCCCGGCATAGCGCTGCTGGCTGCGGCGGGACTGGTCACCGAAGGGCCCTGGCGCAGCGCAGCCCGGTGGGCCGCCCTCGGTATCGCTTCGTTACAGTTTCTGGCTATTACGTCTCCGGTCTCCTTACTCCCTGCGAAAGTGTCTCTCGGTCCGTTCCATGGGGGGACGTACCTGTGGGAATGGCAGGTATTTTCACGTACTTACGCCGGTTTTCTCGGTCCTGCCCGCTCCGAGACGTGGCCCATTGACGACGTGCTGCTGTCGGTCGTTGCAGAGGGGGGAAAAGTTCTCTACGTTATTCCGGATCATCCTTATTTCAGTCCCGAGACTTTTTCCTACCAGGCGCGGCTGCGCCAGAGGCCGGTAGAGATTCTTGGACTCCGGGCGGGCAGACTCCCGGGGGGTGAAGGAGGCTTCATACTTGGCAAGACCGGACAGCAGGGAGATCTCAGAACCAGCGTCCATGCCCGACGACTGACCGATGAAGCAAAGAGCAACCCAGCATTTCACCTGGTGCGGACTTTTTCCCTGCCGGACGGATCTGAGGCGCTCCTATTTGGCCCCGGTGGATAAGCGCCGTGAACGGGTAGCCGCGAATGAACGCGAATGAACGCCGATGGTGCGAGGCACAGTGGAGTGGGGAGGGCGGAAGGCAGAAGGCGGAAGAAGGCAGAAGGCTGAAAGCAGAAGGCGGAAGGCAGAAAGGGGAAGGCAGAAAGCGGAAGGCGGAAGGCGGAAGGCGGAAGGCGCAAGGCGCAAGGCAGTGATCCTGCATGCATCTGTTGAC
>JACQGG010000142.1 GCA_016199665.1 Acidobacteriota bacterium
ATTCAGTGCCTGCTCCCGCGCCGGACCTGGCACGCATGGCTGGAAAAAACATGCAGCCGCAATGTCTTTCGCCGCTTCGCGGCTTGCGATGATTTGCAGGGATTGGCAATCGAGGGCTGAGGCCCCCGGCTGCAATTCTCAGGCCCCCTACTGAAGCGTAATCTTGCTGCTTCCAAACTCAGGCCGGTACAGATACTTGTAGGTCCCGTTCTTGACTTCCTCGGCTTCGCGCCTGACGTAACTCAGCGGGTCTTTGCCGTAATCCTTCTCATAGTCACCGGGAACATTGATTCCCGGAATGGCCCGAACCCAGGCTTTCTTCAAGATTTCGTCCACCTTTCCGTACTTACTTGCCAGCGCCCGGACTTCCGGGTCATCGTAGGCTGCGAGGTGCCCCTTGTCCATAATCTTAAAGCGTTTTTCAGAGGTTCTCGTCTTGACCTCGTATGTTGTGAAGTATTGATGAACGTGAAACCCATGCCAGTTTGGAACGTTGTTCCTGGCGGCGTACTCCACCACCTCCGGCGCCAGGTTGCCAACTCCGAATCCGTAATGAACCGACTCCGGGTCGCTTGCTTTCGGGTGGGTCTGCATAACCGTCTCACAAAAGTAAAAGAACCCGGGATAGGGAAGGAAGGGATAATGTAACTTCTCAATCCATTCTTGAGCCATTATGGTCCGCCAAAGGTCTCCAAATCTTCCGCCCCCCTCGACTCTTTCAACCATTCCCTTCTTGAGATAGACTTTAATACGAGGATAGTAGCCGACATGGCCTACTGTTCCTGCGACGACTCCTTCCGCATCGACGACGACCTGCCCTCTCCAGCGCTCCAGAGCATAAAGCTCCCTGCTTGCCTGAAAAGGGTGCATATACACCGCCCCCAGAACATTTGCCCCTCGGCTCCACAACTCCGCCTGGTCGGGGGTCACCGAGAATCCATAGTCGGTTCCCTCCGGGTCGGTGACTCTCACCTTGTCAATCCAAGGCACGATCTCGGTGGTTCTCTCTATGACCAGCCGCCAAACGTCATCGGGAAACTTGGTTTCGGAAAGTCCCCCCATGGCTCTTACCGTCTTAAAGTTGAAATAGCCTTTCCATTTCGCCCCTATGTCGGTGATCATGAAAATCCGATTGGGGCGGCCGCCGAAAATCCCGTCATAAGGATGAATTTCCAGGTACTTCTTCATTGCGCCTCTATAAATGGCGAACTGCGCTCTTGCTTTTGGATCCCTCGGGTTCCCGGCAAAAACCCCCTCGGTCGCCGCCAGCTTTGCGTTCTCGTCTTCCACTTCTCTTCTCAAATTTTCGGGAAGCAGGCTGGGAAACCAGAGCGCCTCCTTATACCCGTCTCTGGGTCCAACCTCTGTTCCGCCGCCCCCGGCAATGGCCGCCCGACCGCCCGGCACCAAAATTCCCCGCCGTAGCGCCTCAGCCTTGGGTATGCCCAGGATTTCTTCCACGATCTGATGGTCGTAAATATAGTTCGCCTCGACTCCGCGCTCCCGGTAGGCTTCCATCAGGGCGCCGAGAAGCTTCATATCCTGGCCATCGCTGATCTCAAGAAGCACCTTCTGGCCGGGCGAGATCTTTCCCAGCGCCGTGTCCCCCTCGGTATTCCGAACCGCGAGCTTTGCCAGCTCCTTCAATTCGTCGTCGGAAAGCTGCGCGCTGCTTGCAGCCGGCGCCGGATACCGGGGGAACTCGTAGCCCCCCATGTCTTTTCTTCCGGCCTGCCGAGAACCGAGAAAATAAATCAGAACCGCGGCGCAGCCTAAGAGCAAAATCGCGGGGAACAATTTTTTCCGCATTCTTGAACCTCCACCCGTACCCTCCAGGAACCCGCCGGCAAGCGGACTCTCGACGATTCGACTTGCCCCGCTTTTCGTTATCTTTCTTCCCGCCGCGCAGGCAAGCATATTTTACTGCAAATGACTTGCGCGCCAAGACAGCGTTCAGGACACCCTCCGGGAGATGGTGAAGAAGTCATGCCCCAAGAGTCGGCCTGCCGACGCGCGTGGCTCGGCAGCCCGGAGTTTCCCATTCCCAAGGTTTTCCTGACGCCCAGACCATCCAGACGACCCGCTTGACACCACCCCAGACGACGCAAGACAATCCAGTGGAAACCAGGCAGTGATTCATGGGGCGCTTTGCAGTAATATGCGCCAATGAGGCCCCGCGTTTACGCGGATACGTCGGTCCTTGGCGGCTGTGAAGACGAAGACTTTCGCAAGCCATCCCTTCGCCTGCTCGAGACCTCTGTTCGTGGTGAGCTGACTCTCGTGCTTTCAGAGCTAACCCTGCGCGAGCTAGAGATTGCGCCGAAAGAAGTCAGAGGGCAGGTTGCCCGCGTACCAGAAGCGCATATCGAAGCGCTCTCGGTTTGTTCTGAGGCGGAGGAATTGGCCGCTGCGTACATTGCAGATGACGCCGTTGGCGAACGCATGCTTGCCGATGCCCTGCACATCGCACTTGCGTCAGTGGCACGAGTCGATGTGCTGGTC